>JAAYUJ010000089.1 GCA_012517775.1 Deltaproteobacteria bacterium | reverse complement strand
TCCTGGAAAAGAATTCCGTGCCCTCGGTGTTCTCTATGGTGGATTTGAAGCTTTTCATTGTCTCGGATGTCCCGAGGGGACATGAGGAACTGCTCAGAGAGAATCCCTCTATGGAAATTGTAGGAATCATACCGGCAAGGTTCCAATCTACCCGTTTTCCGGGTAAACCACTGGCTGACCTCCACGGAAAGCCCATGATCCAGCATGTTTTCGAACGCGCCCGCAAAAGCGTCGCACTGAACCGATTGTTCGTCGCCACGGACGATACCCGGATTTTTGAAGCTGTGCAGGCTTTTGGAGGAGAATCCCTGATGACGGACGAAGATCATCCGAGCGGGACGGATCGCCTGGCGGAAGCCGCCGAGCAGCTTGGGCTGTCCGGCGACGATGTGGTGGTGAACATACAGGGTGACGAACCCCTTGTCCAACCGCAGATGATCGAAACACTCGTGAAAGCCCTCATCGAGGCGGAGGACTGTCCCATGGCGACTCTGGCATTCGTGAGCTCCAGCCGGAGTGACTTTCTCAATCCAAACGTGGTGAAACTGGTCACGGATTTGAGTGGAAGGGCCCTCTACTTTTCCCGTTCTCCCATTCCCTTCTTTCGGGATGAACCGGGCAAGGTCCAAGCAGGCGAGGCCTGTTCAAAGGGTGCCCACCGCCGAGGCCTCGATTCGGAGAGTTCTGCGGCTCAATCAACATCCCCCCAGCCTGCCGGGGATCGATCGTCCTTTCTCAGGCACCTGGGGTATTACGCATACCGGCAGTCCTTTCTGCAGATATTCACCCGTCTCAGCCCGACCCCCCTGGAAACGGCGGAAAAACTCGAGCAGCTTCGAGCCATGGAATACGGATATTCCATCAAGGTAGCCATCTCTCCCTGGGAGACCATCGGCGTGGACACCCCCAGGGATTTGGAGGAGGTTTCGAAGAGAATGAACAATACGGCACCCTGAGATGGGGCGAGGGGGCGCTGCTGCCAGTTTGTATCGAGCGCGTTACCCAGTCTTCTTTGCGATCCCCGCGATCTCTGTGGTGCAATCAAGACCGTGGTGAAATCGAGACCTTTCAGAGCAGCAACTGATCAAACTGCAACAAAATTGCTGCAAAACTGGTTGCCAATTCGACATTTATCGTTAATATTGATCGACCCGTCGACGGGATGCCAAAGCAGCGATCACGCACAAATTCATTAAATATATCAAGGAATAGGCAATGCGTTCCCCCTGGAAAGGAAAAAGGGCTCTTTTGGTCCTCGAGGACGGTACTGTCTTCAATGGTTATTCCTTTGCCGGCCACGGCCGAGCGCTGGGAGAGGTCGTCTTCAACACGGGCATGACCGGATATCAGGAAGTGCTCACGGATCCCTCATACAAGGGCCAGATCGTTGCAATGACCTACCCTCTCACCGGCACATACGGAATCAACGACGAGGACATGGAATCGGCAGCGATTCAGGTGGAGGCCTTAATTGTCCGAGAGTATCAGGAGTTCTCGAGCAACTGGAGAAGCAGCCGCAGTCTGGCGGACTTTCTCGATCAATATGGAATCATCGGTGTCGAGGGCATCGACACCCGGGCTCTTACCCGGCATATCCGGTCTGCGGGAGCCATGAGGGGAATACTGGCAACAGACGCGGAAAACGTCCCTGCACTTCGAGATGAAGTCCTGGCTTTCCCGGGGCTGAACGGTGTGGACATGGTCCAGTATGTGACATGTGACGGCCCTTACCGCTGGAAAGAAGGGGCAAAGCGCCCCGACTTGGCACCTGATTGGACCGAAGGGCAGCCGGGTTTTCGCGTGGCTGCACTGGACTGCGGCATCAAATTCAACATCCTCAGGAAGTTGGAGCATTCCGGATGCCAGGTTCTCGTCCTTCCCGCAGACACGTCGGCGGAAGACATACTGGCCACAGAGCCGGATGGAATTTTTCTCTCCAACGGCCCGGGGGATCCGGCAGCGTTGGACTACGTCATCCAAACGGTGCGCAACCTTTTGGGAAAGCGCCCGATTTTCGGCATTTGCCTCGGACACCAACTCATGGGTCTGGCTCTTGGAGGAAGGACTTTCAAATTGAAATTCGGCCACAGAGGGGCGAACCAGCCTGTGAAGGATATGATCACCGGCAGGGTGGAAATCACCTCCCAGAACCACGGCTACTGCGTTGACCCCGATTCCCTGTCCGACGCCGGAGTGCATCTGACACACGTCAACTTGAATGACAACACTCTCGAGGGAATGGAGCATCCCGATCTCGCCGCCTTCAGCGTGCAGTACCATCCTGAAGCCTCCCCGGGGCCCCACGACGCCACATATCTTTTCGATCGCTTCATTCGTCTCATGGAAAAGACCTGAGGGTCAAATGTCATCCGGAGGGTGAAGCCGGGAGATGTGCCTTTCTCCGGGTTACGCGTGCCCTTTGCATTGTGCATGAGGAACAGGAGCATATGCCGAAACGCACAGATATCAAAAAAATCCTCATCATCGGCTCCGGCCCGATCGTCATCAGCCAGGCCTGTGAGTTTGACTACTCAGGAACACAGGCCTGCAAAGCTCTCCGTGAAGAAGGCTACGAGATCGTTTTGATCAACAGCAATCCGGCCACCATCATGACCGATCCCGAGACGGCAGACCGCACCTACATTGAGCCGATCACCCCGGAGGCGGTGGAAAAGGTTATCGCCCGGGAGCGCCCAGATGCTCTGCTTCCGACTCTCGGAGGTCAGACCGCTCTCAACGTGGCCGTAAGAGTTGCCGAAACGGGGATTCTCGACCGCTATGGAGTCGAAATGATCGGGGCCCAGGCCGATGTCATCAAGAAGGCTGAAGACCGGGAGCTCTTTCGTGACGCCATGAAACAGATCGGGCTGAAAGTGCCCGGAAGTGGAATTGCGAGGTCCCTTTCGGAGGTGGAGAGCATCGCCGCTGAAATCGGGTTTCCCATCATCGTCCGTCCCTCGTTCACCCTGGGGGGCACCGGAGGCGGAGTCGCCTACAACCGGGAAGAATTGCTCGATCTTTCCAGCCAGGGTCTCGATGCGAGCTTCATTCATGCTGTCATGCTCGAACAATCCGTTCTTGGGTGGAAGGAATTTGAACTGGAAGTCATGCGTGACACCATGGACAACGTGGTGATCATCTGCTCCATCGAGAACATGGACCCCATGGGGGTGCACACGGGTGACTCCATCACCGTCGCACCGGCTCAGACCCTCACCGACCGCGAATACCAGAAGATGCGGGACGCTTCCATCGCAATCCTTCGCGAGGTCGGTGTGGAGACTGGAGGTTCCAACGTTCAGTTCGCCATCAATCCCCGGAACGGGGAAATGGTGGTGATTGAAATGAATCCGAGGGTTTCCAGGTCGTCAGCCCTGGCATCCAAGGCGACGGGCTTTCCCATTGCCAAGATTGCGGCTAAACTGGCGGTAGGCTTCTCCCTCGATGAAATCGCCAACGACATCACCCGCGAGACAAGGGCCTCCTTTGAACCCACCATCGATTACTGCGTCGTGAAGGTCCCCCGCTTCACGTTTGAGAAGTTTCCCAGCACGGAGGACATCCTGACCACATCCATGAAATCGGTGGGTGAGACAATGGCCATCGGGCGCACGTTCAAGGAGGCCCTGCAAAAAGCTGTTCGATCCCTGGAAGTGGGGCGGTGGGGGTTTGCGGACCCACCGGCAAACGCCGGAGGAGAATACCTCGACCAACTGAAGCAGAAGCTGCGTCGTCCCAGTTCCGGGCGATTGTTCCAAATTGGAGAGGCCTTCAAACTCGGAATTTCCGTGGATGAAGTGCACCGTTTGACGGCGATCGATCCATGGTTTCTGCACCACATTCAGCAGCTCATCCAGTTTGAAGCCGAATTCAAGGACCCTTCATTCCGGAAAAGCGTGCTGGAAGATCCGGAAATGCTCCGATTTGCCAAATCCTGGGGTTTCTCCGATATGCGACTGGCGGAGCTCACCGGAACCGATGAAGAAACAGTGCGGCAGAAGAGAATGGAGCACCGCGTCATACCCGTCTACAAGCTCGTCGACACCTGCGCCGCCGAGTTTGAAGCCTATACGCCGTACTACTACTCCACTTATGAGACCGAGGACGAGGCAAGAGCGTCACAACGCCCCCTGGTCATGATTCTGGGAGGCGGCCCCAATCGTATCGGGCAGGGCATCGAATTCGACTACTGCTGCGTGCATGCCTCTTTCTCCTTGAAAGAAGAAGAGCATGACTCCATCATGGTGAACTCGAACCCGGAGACGGTTTCCACCGACTACGATACATCCGACAAGCTCTATTTCGAGCCTCTCACGCGGGAGGATGTGCTGCACATCATGGAAACGGAGAAGCCCAAAGGTCTGATAGTCCAGTTCGGCGGTCAGACCCCTCTGAACCTTGCCGTTTCCCTGGCGAACGCCGGTGCGACCATCCTCGGCACTTCCCCCGACGCCATCGACCGGGCGGAAGACCGCAAGAGATTCCAGGAGCTTCTCCAAAAGCTTCATTTGAAGCAGCCGAGGAATGCAACCGCGTTCACTGTTGAGGAGGCCCTTGCCGCCGCCCGATCCATTGGGTTTCCCGTGGTGGTGCGCCCTTCTTATGTTCTGGGCGGACGGGCCATGGAGATTGTCTACGATGAGCTGATGCTCCGGGAGTTCATGAAGACCGCCGTTCATGTCTCTCCCGGGCATCCCATACTGATCGACCAGTTCCTCGAAGATGCCGTGGAACTGGATGTGGATGCTCTGAGCGACGGTCGGACTACGGTTGTGGGCGGGATCATGGAGCATATCGAGCAGGCGGGGATCCATTCCGGAGACAGCGCCTGCGTGCTGCCCCCCATCAGTATTCCTCCCGAGATTCAGGAGGAGATTCGGCGTCAGACGAAGCTCCTTGCACAGGAATTGGGAGTCGTCGGTCTGATGAACATCCAGTATGCCATCCAAAGGGGTGAAATCTTCGTTCTGGAAGTGAATCCCCGCGCATCCCGGACCATTCCCTTCGTGAGCAAGGCCATCGGGGTGCCCCTGGCAAAGATGGCCACCAGGGTGATGCTTGGGAAGACATTGAAGGAACTTGGTTTCGAGAGAGAACCGGAGCCTTCCCACGTCTCGGTGAAGGAATCGGTTTTCCCTTTCTCCCGTTTCCCCGATGTGGACATTCTCCTGGGCCCGGAGATGAAATCCACTGGAGAAGTGATGGGTATAGGGCCCACTTTCGGGATCGCTTTCGCAAAAAGTCAGGCGGCGGCAGGATTCGAGCTCCCCAGGAGCGGCACTGTCTTCATCAGTGTCCACGACGCCGATAAGGAAAAGGTTCTGCCCGTGGCCAGGAAATTCACGGACCTGGGCTTCCGACTCATCGCCACATCAGGGACGATGCAGTTCCTGCTGGATCAGGGTGTGCCCGCGCAAAGGGTTTATAAGCTCAAGGAGGGGAGACCCCACGTGCTGGACCGAATCAAAAACGGCGAAATCGATCTCGTCATCAACACCAGCCTGGGAAAAAAGACATCTTCCGATTCCTATGAAATCAGGCGCACCACTCTAGTCTACAACATCCCCTATACTACCACGATTGCCGGAGCGAAGGCCCTGGCCGAAGCGGTAGGAGAACTCCAGAAGGGCGATTGGGATGTACGGACAATCCAGGAGTACCATGGAATGAGTTCGGGGCTCACGATGATCTGAAGCGGAACACACTGGCCGATTGTATTTTCTCAACAAGTAGGATTGAATCCCGACAGCGTTTGCGCCAATGTGTCGGGTATGGAAACCCGACCTACGAAGCAGTCGTAACCGGAACTTATTGGGAAGTCACGGCCGATTGACTCAAGTACCCTGACCGAAATCTGACGATTGGACCTGCTCTCTCTTTTCAAAGCGGATTGGATTCATGTCGGCACAAATCAAGATAGAGACACTCCTCCCGCACCATCCTCGCAAGCGTGAGGAATGCGGCATTTTCGGCGTCTTTGGAAATCCTGACGCGGCCAAACTGACATATTTCGGTCTGTACGCCCTCCAGCACCGGGGCCAGGAAAGCGCCGGGATGGCTGTTT
>JAAYUJ010000615.1 GCA_012517775.1 Deltaproteobacteria bacterium | reverse complement strand
TACAACCTCTTCCTCTTAAACGCTCTTCTGGAGCAAAGAGAGCGGCAGAGGCCGGAGGAATCCCAAGGCATGATGAATGCCTGGCTTGAGTCAGGCTCAGGCGGCTGGAACCATCCCGAAAAATGGCTGCAGGAAGTGCTGGCCCTGCCCTCACTGCCCGTGCGGCACGTCGTAAAGGCTCGGAGGCAAGCCGAAGCCTGGCTGAAACAGGGTATCTGGGCCGCATCATGTTACGACAACTGTCAGGACTCTCAAAAGATCGGCGAGAGTCCGCAGCTCGTTTTCGGCATAGGGGAGCTTTCTTCTGAACCGCCATGGATCGGCGTTTTCAATTCCAGAAAACACAAGACCCTCTTGCCTCACGAGGATTGGCTTGTGGCACTGCGGGCGTTTCTTGCCCACATCACCTCCACGGGAGCAGGAATTGCAAGCAGCGTCGGGACAATGACTTATGACCTCGCTTCAGTGCATGCACGGCGTGAAGGAAGCCTGCTGCTCACCGTACTGCCCTTTCCGATGGAATACCATTTCAGGGCCAAAGGATCTCCCCTCCTGGTTGACCCCAGGAATTCTCGACTCATTCTCTCGTGTACGACCAAAGCAATGCATGGCACGAAACCATGGTCCATGTACCACCGGGATCGATTGCTTGCCGCTGTTTCGGACGTGCACCTCGTGCTCGCCGTCAGGCCGGGAGGAAACATGCTTCGTGCCCTGTGGCGACAGCAGGCCGTCATGCCCCGTCAACAATGGATCTTCCATGGAAGGAAAACCTGCAGGGAAAACCAGGGGAACGCCCTCCTCCTGAGCTCCTTTCCAGGATGGGCACGATCCTTTTCCATCGCTGCACCGGCCACGCACTCTACCCCTTACAGAGAAGCGGTATCTGAGATACATCCTATCGAATGGTCACAATACCTGTACCATTATACCCGCCCCTGCCCAGGCCCATGGCCGGGAGAATCCTACGAAGAGTACCTCCTGAGCCTGCTCCGAGGCGATCCCGAATCCGGTCACACGGCATTTGACACCCTTATGCGCATTCTGGGAGATGGCAAGATCCGGGGGAGCAAGAAGCTCGTCAGGGGAGATCAGGCTGTGGTTTCCTTAACATCCCGATCCCCACTCCAGTTGAGCGCCATTCGAAAATGGAACCCGGCTCTCATTAGGTGGACCGTCGAACCATACGGGATTGCGATCACGAAAAGGGCACTTCGGATACGCGGGGCGAAGCCTGCTGTGTACGGAGATAATACGGTTTATTCAAAACTCAAGGCATCCGACCACTTCCGCTTCCAATTGCACAAGCCGCCCCGCTGCTCATGGAAGCATGAAAAGGAATGGCGTTTCCCCGGGGATATCTCCCTGGGGGACATTCCGGTGGGTGATGTGCTCGTCTTTGTTTCCAATTCCTCTGAATTCGAAGAGATACAAGGTGTATCACGCCGCACCTATCCCGTAGTCGCACTGCAACATCTTTCCGCGACGCCGCCAAAAATCTGAGGGCAAGCCTCAATCCACTATTAACTAATGAGGACATGACAGGTATATTGTGCCGCGACACAAAGGAGTGGTGCATTTTCGGACCAATATGGACGGACACAATCCATCCGGCCGTTTTCATCCTCGTGGTGAACCTCCTGTGGTTCATGGACTTTAGGGAGCGCATTCAACATGACCAACGCAGAAATCACTCCGGCGCCCAATTTCATTCGGGCTATCGTGGAAGAGGACATCAAGACCGGCAAATGGGACGGGAGAGTGGTAACGCGCTTCCCGCCCGAACCCAATGGATATCTTCATATCGGTCACGCCAAGTCCATCTGTCTCAACTTTGGAATCGCACTGGAATATGGAGGGACCTGCCATCTCCGGTTCGACGACACGAATCCCACCAAGGAGGAAGCCGAGTATGTCCAATCGATCCAGGAAGATGTCCGATGGCTGGGTTTTGACTGGGGAGCCAATATTTTCTATGCATCGGACTACTTCGAGCAACTTTACGAATGCGCCGTCCGGCTGATCAAGAAGGGGAAGGCGTACGTCTGTGACTTGAGTCCCGATCAGATGAGGGAATACAGGGGGACCCTCACGAAGCCGGGCAAGGAGAGCCCATACAGGAATCGATCCGCGGAGGAAAACCTGGACCTCTTTTCCCGCATGCGCGCGGGGGAATTCCCCGACGGCTCCAGGGTACTTCGAGCCAGGATCGACATGGCGTCCGGGAACATCAACATGCGGGACCCGGTCATGTACCGGATCCTCCGCGCTCACCATCATCGGACCGGCGACAAATGGTGCATCTACCCGCTCTATGACTTTACGCACTGTGTTTCGGACTCTCTCGAACGGATAACCCATTCCATCTGTACCCTGGAATTTGAAGATCATCGCCCCCTTTACGACTGGTTCCTGGATGAGCTTGAAGTGTATCATCCACAGCAGATCGAATTCGCTCGTCTGAACCTCACGTATACCGTCATGAGCAAGCGAAAACTGGTGGAACTGGTGGATGCCGGGCACGTGAGAGGATGGGACGATCCCAGAATGCCGACCATCTCGGGCATGAGGAGGCGCGGGTATTCCCCCGAATCCATCCGCAGGTTTTGTGAGGTGATAGGAGTCGCAAAACGCAACAGCACGGTGGACGCGGCATTGCTGGAACACTGCGTCCGGGAGGATTTAAACAGAAAGGCACCTCGCGTCATGTCCGTCCTGCGTCCCCTGCGGGTGGTCCTCGTCAATTATCCAGAAAACCGGGAGGAGGAGCTGGAAGCCATCAACAACCCCGAGGACCCCGCTATGGGAACCCGCAGGGTGCCCTTTTCCAGGGTGATCTACATTGAAAGGGACGATTTCCGGGAGGACCCACCGAAGCAGTTCTACAGGCTGGCTCCCGGTCGAGAAGTGCGGCTGCGCTATGCCTACTATATTAAATGCGTTGGTGTGGTGAAGGATGAGAAGAGCAATGAAGTGATCGAGCTTCACTGCACATATGACCCGGAAACCCGTGGCGGCTCCTCGCCGGATGGAAGAAAGGTCAAAGCCACTCTGCACTGGGTTTCCGCAGCCCACGCACTCCAGGCCGAAGTGCGCCTGTATGAGAGTCTCTTTCTCACACCCACCCCCGGCGAGCAGAAAGGCGGCGATTTCAAAGCGGACATCAACCCCAATTCACTGGTGGTCCTCAATTCCTGCAGGGTCGAGCCGGGTCTGGCCGACGCGGCCCCGGGAGACAGCTATCAGTTCGAGAGACAGGGTTATTTCTGCGTCGATCCCGACTCCTCGCCGACGAGACTCGTTTTCAACAGGACGGCAACCCTGCGGGACACCTGGGCAAAGATCGAAAAAGGCCTGCAGCGGAGTTGAAGTTGACAGGCGAAGAGAAAATCAGTAGTGTCAGTCTCGGATTTTTTCCGGGTTATGCTCGATGATCCAGGCTGTTGACTCAAGACGGGTGGTTTATGTTCATACTTGCGAATCTGTTTAGCGCGCTTGCCGTGATTCTGCACTATGTGCTCACATTCTACATGTGGATTATCATCGCTCGAGCCATTTTATCGTGGGTCAGCCCCGACCCATACAATCCCATCGTGCGCTTCCTGTACAGTGTGACGGAACCGGTTCTTCTCGCGATTCGGAGACGACTGCCCGTCTTTTTCGGGGGAATCGACTTTTCACCGTTGCTTGTCATCCTGGCTATCATTTTCCTGGACAACTTTCTGGTGCCTTCATTGGCACAACTGGCTTTCCGCCTGGGTGCCTGATTGATACGAGGGATGAGCCGCCATGGAACTGAGCTCCGTTGACGTACAGCACAAGCGGTTCCGCACCCGCTGGAGAGGATTCGACCCTCAGGAGGTGGAGTCGTTCGTCCAGCAGCTCGCGGAAGAGATGCAATCCGCGAAGACGGAGAGCGCAACCCTGCGGATCACGTTGCAGGAGATGGAGAAGGAGCTGAAGGATTACAAGGAGCGCGAAAAGAGCATCAGAAATGTGCTTCTCAACGTGCAAAAGACCGCAGAGCAGATGAAAACCAATGCGGAAAAGGAGGCCAGGCTCATCGTCGCGGAAGCGGAACTCAAGGCCGAAAAGATCCTCCAGAGTGCACATCAGCGGCTGGGCCAGCTCCATGAGGACATCGGGGAGCTCAAGCGGCATCGCATCCAGCTGGTAAGCAAGCTCCGTTACACCATCGAAACTTACAGGCAGCTCCTGGATATGGATAATGAGGAAGAGAAAGACACCGAACCCGGAAGCAAGGTGAAGGTCCTCAATCGTTGAAAAGCTCGGAGTAGAGAGAGTATGACAATCAGCAAGGATTTGTTGGATATTCTGGCGTGCCCCAAGTGTAAGGGGTCCATCACCCTGAATGAAACCGAGGATGGCCTTGTGTGCGATTCCTGTAAGCTCCTCTACGAGATACGCGATGGTATCCCCATCATGCTGATCGACGAGGCCAAACCGATCCAGGAATAGGCCCTCAATTCCATGGTCAGCCGCCTCACGCTTTCCAGCACACAAAGAGACCGGCTCGCTGAGGCCATTTCCTTCTTCACGGGCTGCTCGGTTCTCGTCATCGGGGACCTGATGCTGGATACGTTCATTTGGGGAGATGTGCAGCGCATCTCTCCTGAAGCTCCCGTCCCCGTTGTGGAAGTGATGGAGGAGACGCAGCTCCTGGGAGGAAGCGCCAACGTGGTCCGCAATGTGGCCGCCCTTGGTGCACGGGTGGCCGTCACGGGAATTGTCGGAGACGATTGGGCCGGACGAAAGCTCAGGGAGCTTTTCGCGGAGATTGGCGTCACGACGGATGGTCTGATTGTAGAGAATGATCGCCCTACGACGTCCAAGACCAGAATTATTGCCCGAAATCAGCAGGTTGTCCGATACGACAAAGAGAGGCGATCTCCTCTTCAAGGGAATGCCCTTGCGAAGGCCTTATCCTTCTTGAGGAACGGGGTCTCACGGGTAGACGCATTGAT
>JAAYUJ010000614.1 GCA_012517775.1 Deltaproteobacteria bacterium | reverse complement strand
GAGCACCTTTGCCGTAAGCTCGATATTTTTCGGGCTGGCTCTGCAGATACGTTTCGCCAGGAGATTGATCCAGAAATGATCGTCCTCGACGATGTCCACAAGCGTTACCATACTGATCAGGGTCCCGGAAAATGGGTGCTCAGGGGGGTTTCCCTCCATGTGCCGCACCATTGTACCGTGGGGTTGATCGGTCGCAACGGGGCCGGGAAATCCACGTTGTTACGGCTCATGGGGGGCATCGACGTTCCCACCCGCGGCTTCATCGACCGCCGTTGCCGTGTATCCTGGCCTCTGGGTTTCGGCGGCGGCTTGCAGGGATCCCTTACGGGCCGGCAGAACTGCAAGTTTGTCTGCCGGCTTCACGGCATTCGGGAGAGTGAAATCGTCGAAAAGATCGATTTCATCCAGGACTTCACCGAGTTGGGAAATGCGTTCGATGACCCTATCAGGACTTACTCCTCCGGGATGCAGGCGCGATTGAAATTCGCCCTCTCCCTCGTTTTTGAATTCGAGACGTATCTCGTGGATGAGCTCACGGCTGTGGGGGATGCCATCTTCAAAAAGAAATCCCGCAAGGCATTCAAAGACTTGGTGGGCCGCTCCGGCCTCATTATGGTCTCCCACGATGAGAAAACCCTCAAACAATTCTGTCAGGCCGGCATCTTACTCCATGAGGGAAACGCGTACTGGTTCGACGAAATCCAAAAGGCCATCGCCGCCTATCGCAAGACTATAAACTTATGATGGATTCATTGCGACAGTCTCTTATTGTCCAGAAGGCAGCGCCGGTTGCAAACGGCCTGCGCCGTCACCGTCTCCTGGGAACCGTCAGTGTCCTGATCATTCTTGTCACGCTCTATTGGAGCCTGATCGCTTCCGACCGATATGTGTCGAAAGCTTCTCTGGTCGTGGACAGGACGGACATATCCAGCGGGGAAAGCGTGGATTTTGCCTCCATTATCGGTGGCGGAAAGGGGGCCCATGATCTGCATCTCATGCAGGAACACCTGCTTTCCGTGGACATGCTGGAGAAGCTCGATGCCCGCCTCAATCTGCGCGCCCACTACAGCGATTCCAAACGCGATTTCATCTCCCGCATGTGGTTTGAGAACAGTTCCCAGGAATGGTTTCACAAGCATTATCTCTCCCGCGTCAGCATTCAGGTGGATGATATGATCTCCGTTTTGCGCATCGATGCCCAGGCCTACACTCCGGAAATGGCCCATTCCATTGCTTCCCTGCTGGTGGAGGAGGGCGAGCGTTTCATGAACGAGATGGCCCATCGCCTGGCCCGGGAGCAGGTTGCCTTCCTGGAGAAAGAGGTGAGCCAGATGAATGATCGTCTGCTTTCAGCACGCAAAGCGGCGCTTGACTACCAAAACGCGAAGGGACTGTTGTCGCCCGAGGCTACTGCTGCAAGTTTTACCACCATCATAGGTGGGTTGGAAAGTCGGCTTTCAGACCTCAAAGCGCGCCGCAAGGCCATGCTGGGCTACCTGAATCCCAAGGTGCCTGCCATTGCCCAGGTCAACCTGGAAATCGCCGCTTTGGAAAAACAACTGGACGAAGAGCGGGCACGATTGGCCTCACCCCAGGGTCAGACTCTCAATGTGGCGGTGGAGGAGTTTCAGCGTCTCCAAATGGAAGCCACATTCGCTCAGGATCTGTACCGTGGGGCCCTGGTCGCGCTGGAAAAGGGGCGGGTGGAGGCGACGCGGACCCTCAAGAAGGTGTCTATCCTGCAGAGCCCCACACGGCCGGAGTATCCTCTCGAACCCAGGCGAATATATAACATTATCGTATTTTTTCTCTCTGCATTTGCGGTGACAGGCATTCTGTATCTCCTGGCCGCCATTGTCCGTGACCACAGCGATTGATGTTTCAATCGACGAAACGGGGGAGAAAGAGTGACATGGGTGCCGGCACACTCGCAGGGTTGAGAATCAGGTTGGTTCTTGTTTTCGTTTTGGCGCTGGGCTGTTTTCAATCGGTCGTATGGGGCGCAGCGGATGGAGGAGAGGATGTGCCATCCGCCGTCGAGCTTTCGGACCCTGTTCCCCATCGATCCGACTGGTGGAAATCCATGAAATACGAGGCCTGTCTTGTTCGCTATGAAACCGCCGCACTTCTTGCCGGAATCACGGCCGTCGGACTGTACAGCTGGGACTGGGGAAGCACTTCAGATTTCCATACAAATTCCGAGGGGTGGTTCGGCCCCGACACCGGCAGTGGAGGAGCGGATAAGCTGGGACATGCCTTCACG
>JAAYUJ010000088.1 GCA_012517775.1 Deltaproteobacteria bacterium | reverse complement strand
GTCAAAAGGGATGCCGCTTTCATGGAACGCCACGTGACCCCGTCCACCCACCCCGATCACTTGGAGGTCAATTCCTCCACTCGCTTCGATTTTTTTCCAGTAAGCATCCAGGATTTCGTCGCGAATCATCTTGAGATATCCCGAAGCGTGATCCTTGATCACAACGGCCTTGCCCTTATGGGTGCCCTGGAGTTCATACGAACTCTGTTGCTCATCGAGGGCCTTGACAAGCTGGTCCTGGTCGATGAGCGTTCCCCAGGGGACATTGGTTTCACGAAATTTCTCCTGCAGGAGACCGAAAAACTCGGCAATCATGAAATAAGTGTAGGATTCACAATGCATGGCGCGCTGTTGGGCGTTTTCCCCAGGCAGTCCAACATATTCGTCGAGATTGAATGTTCGGATCCTTCGGGGAGCGATGCGTCCCGTGTTGAAAGCCTTGGCGAGGTGCTTATAGACTCCGGTCGGGGAATTGCCCGTGGCAAGGCCGAGCACATATTCGTCTTTCACCGCCTGCTTTTCCCTGATGTCGGCCTCAATGAAATCAGCAGCGATCTTGCTCATCTGGTCCCAGTTCTTGGTCACGTAAATCTTCAGCGCCATAGTGATGCTTCTCCGTCGAATGATTGCTTTGTGCGAACAGGCCCGTATGAATGAGTGCAGCCTACCATATCTGATAAAGATGATAGGATGGTCCGGCTATTCTTTCCGTATTTCCGCTGATAGCATCCAGGAATGACTCTCGGCAATTGTGCCGATCTGTTGTCTGAAATTGCCGCGAGTTCCCATCCGCTTCCTCTTTATGATACGCGATCAAAGACGCAACTTGTCCAATCAGGGCTTAGCCGATGGCCTCTTTCACAGCGTCAGAGATCTGCCGGCAGTATTCTGCTGTAATTTCATCAGTGGGTCCCTCGACCATCACTCGACACATATTCTGAGTCCCGGAGTATCTGACCAGAACGCGCCCCTGATCTCCCAGGGAGGACTCCACGTCCTTAATGGCCTGGACCACACCTGGCAGAGTCGCAATATCCGGCTTGCTCTTGACATCGATGTTGATCAATTTCTGGGGAAAGACGTCCATCAATTGGGCAAGCTCCGAGAGAGGCTTTCCAGATTCCAGCATGGCGGCGATGAGTTGTATGGCCGTCAGAATGCCGTCGCCCGTCGTGTGGTGATCGAGAAAAATAACGTGGCCGGATTCTTCCCCTCCGAGAATGCTGCCCAAACGCAGCATATCTTCGAGGACGTAGCGGTCTCCCACCTTGGAGGCGTGTTGCCTGAATCCATATTTCCTGCAGGCAACGGTCAATCCGAGATTGCTCATGACCGTGCTCACAATGAGGTCGTTCTTAAGGCGGCCTTTTTCCTTGAGCATTTTTCCGCAGATGATCAATATCTGATCGCCGGTGATCTCGCGACCCTTTTCATCCACGGCGATGAGGCGGTCGCCGTCTCCGTCGAAGGCGAGCCCGATGGCAGCCCCTTTTTCGACGACGCGATTTCTGAGATCCTGAGTGTGCTGTGATCCGCAGTTATCATTGATGTTGATTCCGTTGGGAGTATTGTGGATCACATCCAGATCGGCTCCTAGTTCCGTGAAGCTCTCTGGGGCAACCCTGTAGGTTGCTCCGTTTGCCGCATCAATGACGATTTTCATTCCTTCCATGGACAATTCCCGCGGAAAGGTATTCTTCAGGAATACGATGTAGCGGCCGAGAACGTCGTCAATTCGGTGAGCCTGCCCCATCCGGTCGACAGGGGGAACCTTGTCGGCCAGTTTTCCGTCTAGAACAAGGTTTTCGATCACCTCTTCCTGCTCATCGGATAGCTTGAACCCCCTTCCGCCAAATATCTTGATGCCATTGTCCTGATAGGGATTGTGAGATGCGGAGATAACGATACCAGCGTCTGCGCGCATGCTTTCTGTGATAAACGCAATCCCCGGAGTAGGCAGGACACCGACCAGATATGGGTTTCCCCCCATGGATGCGATCCCTGCCAGAAGTGCGCTTTCCAGCATATATCCCGAGATGCGTGTATCCTTTCCGATGATGATCCGTGTCCGGTGTTTCTCCTTCTTCAGGATGTACGTGACAGCCTGACCGACCGAAAACGCCATGTGAGCATCCATCGGATGGCGGTTTGCCACTCCCCTGATTCCATCCGTGCCGAACAAGGTACCCATGCTCTTTCCTCCATTAGTCAATTGTGTGATTGCGTGCCATTTCTTCGAAAAGGTCAAGTGATGGAAGAAGCGCTCCTGCTCTGGAACATAAGGCATCGATAATTTGCTGGAGCCACCTGACCCCGTCCTTCTTAACAACTGCCGGCAGAGTCCTTATCTGCTGAACGTAGTCTCCGTCACTTTCCCCGTGATGCCTTTCAAAGGCCATGAGAAAATGCTCACGGAACTCAACCTCTTTTGCGTCTTCAATATCCATGTTAAAGAGCTCACAGACACCGTGAATGTTATCGTGCAATTCACAGCCGTGTTTCTCATGACCTGTCCCGCACCCGCATTTAGCATGGGTTCTCGGGACCTTTTCGGTCATGGCGATCAGCCTGCTGATACGCTCTCTCCTGGCCATCGCCAGTTTGTCGAGGACACCCAGATAGAGAAGATCGCCGGACACCATTTTCGAGAAAAACGATTTGCGCACATTCTTATACCAGGATTCCAATGCAGCGAGGTTTGCCAGGTAGATGAGGTTGTTTTTGATAATTCGGGGGAGTTGCCGGTAGCTGTGAGGTTTGTGGTCAGACACGGAAGCCGGGTAAGTCTCACCGGTGATGATCTTCCGGTCTTCGAGGGTGTCTTTTCGCAGCACCGTCCCCGCAACTGCCACGTTTCCATACCCCAGTCGCAGGGGACCAACCATCCCCCCCTGGCCTCCCAGAAAAATGGCAGGCTGATCCAGCATGACACCTCGCGGAACGTCACCGATGAGAGAGGGAGTAGTCTTGTTTCCATCGGGAGTATAATTGAAGTGAATGTAGGAGCTACCCACTTCACTGTGGTCTTTCCGGCTTGTACCACCTGCCATGAGGCAGTCGCAAAAGTTGATAAGGCTTCCAAGAGTCACAAATGGAAAGAGAATGGTCTGCTTGAGACCCACGCAATGGGCGCCGTTGGCTTCCTCCTCAAGGATGCATCCCTCCCGGACATGGGCTCCCAACGCCATGGTGGCTTTCTCCAAAAAGACGGATCCCTTGAAATAGCCACCTTTGAGCTCAACCTTGGGACCGATCTGGCAATTATCGATGGTCGCCGGACCTTCCGCTCCAATTCTGGCTCCGTCGGCAATGACGGTCGATTTGCCATAAATGCGGCAGCCGGGGTAGATTTTGACTCC
>JAAYUJ010000087.1 GCA_012517775.1 Deltaproteobacteria bacterium | reverse complement strand
GGTTGAGAAGAAGGAAGGATTCTACAGCCTGAACGGGCATCAGATCCGGCTGGTGGACCTGCCCGGGACCTATTCCCTCACGGCCTATTCTCTTGAGGAGCTCGTTGCCAGAGACTTCCTGGTTAAGGATCGCCCCAAGGTCGTCATCAACATCGTGGATGCATCGAATCTTGAGAGGAATCTCTATCTCACTGTTCAGTTGCTGGAATTGGGGCTTCCAGTGGCGTTGGCCCTCAACATGATTGACGCCGCATTGAACCGCGGCATTGAAATCGATGCAGCCGAGTTGTCCAGACGTCTTCAAGTCCCCGTGATACCGACGATAGCCAGAGTCGGAAAGGGGAAGGAAGACCTTCTGAAGACGAGTCTGTCATTAGCTGAGGAGAACCGCGAGTGGAAGCCGCTTTACATCTCCTATGGCCCTGATATCGATCCGGTCCTTGATGAAATGGAGACTGCCATCAGGAAGGCGGCATTTCTCACCGAACTCTTTCCTGCCCGTTGGACAGCCCTGAAGTACCTCGAAGCGGATGAACAGGTCCTCAAAAAAGGGGGAGAGATAAGCCCGGAGGTATCGCATCACCTGGAGCATAAAGCGGATCAAGTCGCCGCACATCTCCGAAAGACCCTTGACACTTATCCCGAGGCAATCATTGCCGACCATCGTTACGGGTTCATTGCTGCTCTGTTGAAAGGCGGCGTGATGCGACAGAGCCAAAAAGCGGACCGCCTGTACCTTTCGGATCAGTTGGACCGCATTCTCACCAACCGGTTTTTTGGTCCCGTTCTCATGTTTGCCATCCTCTACGGGGTCTACCAGTTCACCTTCAATTACAGTCAGTTGCCGATAGAATGGATTGAAAGGGGCTTTTCATATCTTGGCCGCCTTGCGGACGCCGCGCTCCCTTCCGGTCCGATCAAGTCTCTCGTCATATCCGGAATCATTGACGGAGTCGGTGGCGTCCTGGGATTTGTACCTCTCATCATGTTCATGTTTCTTGCCATCGCCTTTCTGGAGGACACAGGCTATCTCGCGCGGGTGGCGTACATGCTGGACCGGGTCTTCAGAACCTTCGGGCTCCACGGAAACTCCGTTATGGCCTACATTGTTTCGGGAGGTATTGCCGGAGGGTGCGCGGTACCCGGAGTGATGGCCACCCGCACCCTGCGGAGCTCGAAAGAGCGCCTGGCCACTCTCCTCACCGCGCCTTTCATGAATTGCGGGGCGAAGTTTCCTGTCTTCGCCATGCTCATTGCCGCGTTTTTCCCTGCAAATCATGCCATGGTAATGTTTCTCGTCACGCTCCTCTCGTGGGCTTTCGCATTGCTGCTGGCCAAGCTGCTGCGTTCCACAATCCTCCGGGGACCGAGCACTCCTTTTCTTCTGGAGCTTCCCCCCTACCGGCTCCCGACTTTCAAAGGCCTGATGATCCACACATGGGAGCGGACATGGCAGTACATCCAGAAAGCCGGGACGATCATTCTGGCATTCTCCGTTCTTTTCTGGGCTCTGATGGCGTTTCCCGGGCTTGACGAAACGGAGAAGAGCCGCTTCGAGGAGAAACGGAACGCCATATTTTCCAGGATGTCGCAGACGGAGAGGGAAGTCATACGCAACTTCCGGGGACCCCATGAGGATCTCACCCCGGAACTGGCGGCTGCACTTGAAGAGCTCAAGGCAGTGGACCGCGCGGAAGCTCAGGCCGCATTGCGGACATCCTATGCGGGACGGGTGGGAACCGCCCTGGAAACAGTGACCCGGTGGACCGGTTTTGACTGGCGAACCAATGTAGCACTCCTGTCCGGATTTGCGGCCAAGGAGATCATCATCTCGACTTTCGGCACAGCCTATTCCTTGGGTGAGGTAGACGAAGAAGATGACACCTCCCTCAGCAGGCGTCTGGCGAATGACCCGAACTGGGGCCCCCTCAAAGCATTTGCCCTCATTATATTCATCATGCTTTACTCGCCGTGCCTTGCGACCGTGACCTGCATCATCAAGGAAGCGGGAGCATGGAAATGGGGGTTGTTTTCCGTTGCGTTCAACACGCTGATCGCGCTGCTTGCGGCCGTCGTGATTTATCAGGGAGGTAGCAGGCTCGGGATAGGTGAATAGGAGCGGCTCATGTGGCAGCTGGTGGGTGTGGTGGTTATTCTCGTGTTGGTACTGGTCATTCTTGTGAGGCATTATGTACATGCCTTTCGATCTGAAACGGCATGTGGCGCCTGTAGCTGCATGGGTTGCCGGTACATGTCGAGAATGAAGGAGACGGGCGACTGTGCGTGCTCAGCGGCGTCACGTGAATGAAGCGGGCCTTGTTTACACAGGGGCCTGGCTGCGGCGGTCCACTACCGAATCTGTCTGAGGATACGCCATGATGTTCAATATCCATGTTCCCGAAATTCCATCCAGAATTTCGGAGGTACATCTTGGCGCAGGGCTTCTGGAGGATGTGCCGAAGGCGGTGGCTGAGCATTCCAAAGGGCAGGGCGTTTTCTGGATAGTGGACGAAAACGTTTGGGACCTCTGGGGTGCTCGAATGGTCGAATGGGGATGGCCTGACCTGCAAAGCGGAAAAGTCCTTCTCTTTGCGGCGTCTGAATCCAACAAACATCTGCGTGCCGTGGAGGAGTTGTCCCGGCGGCTCGTCCGCGCGGGTGCCGACCGTGGAAGCTCTCTGGTCGGTGTTGGAGGTGGGGTCACGGGGGATGTGACGGGTTTTCTTGCATCCATCTATATGCGAGGCATTCCCCATTATCAGGTGCCCACCACTCTGCTGGCTCAGGTGGACAGCAGCATCGGGGGAAAAACCGGCGTAGACCTTCCCGAGGGCAAGAACCTCATCGGAACGTTCCATCAACCCGAGATCATCTGGATGGATCTTCAGGTGTTGGAGACCCTTTCGGAGGAGGATTTCAGGCAGGGAATGGCTGAGGTCATCAAGACGGCCATGATAGGAGATGAAGCCCTTTGGAAGTACCTGGAGAGTCACAGGGAAGCCATTCATCGGCGTGAGGCGGATGCGGTT
>JAAYUJ010000613.1 GCA_012517775.1 Deltaproteobacteria bacterium | reverse complement strand
TTCCATACCCGACATCCGGGTGCAAACGCTGTCGGGATTGGAATCCCGACCTACTTATTGAGAAGTTACCAGAAAATACTCCAACATATTAAAAATATAGCAAAAAATCCGAAAAGATGTCAACCCAAAAGCTATCGTCCTGACCGATTGAGATATAGAGGCAAGGAGGTAGGTCCGTATCAACGCCGACTGATTCCTTGACGGTGAAGTCACAGTGAGCCCTGCATTCCATGGTGAAAATGTGAGGTCGGATTCCTGCTTCTCACGATGGGCCGGAGTGAATTCTCGACGGACGGAACCGGATATGATTGCGGAAAAATCTGACCTGCAATATAAGGGCTATGCAGACTCAAGCCGGTTCCAAGCGGAAGTGCTCGTCCATCCCGCCGCCCGCCGGGTGTCCAGTGACAAGGAAAAAGCATCTATCAGCCGATACGGAAGGCGCCCTTTCATGGTTAACCGTCGGACACTGGTGAAAATATCTTTCTTGAATCTGCTCGGGTTTCTTTTAGCCCTGGCAATTCCTCCCTGTCTCTTTGCGGAAGATCTTCTTGCCATATACGAACGCGCGGCAGCCACCAATCCCACTGTGGCGAAGGCGGCAGCCCTCTTGAAGGCGGACCGGGCTGGTGAGTCCATCGCTCGGTCGGCCCTTCTCCCCAAAGTGGGGGGCAATGCGGGCGTGAGCGGCAACAATGCCGACATTTCGGGCTTCGGGGAAGACTTCATGGGAGGGGGAAGCCTGCCCGGATTTGCCGGAGAGATCAACAAAGACTTCTGGGGGGCAAATTACAGCGTGATGCTGACCCAGCCCATCGTCAACGGCCAGGCATGGGTTGCCCTCCGATCATCGAGAACGCAGATCCGCGCCGGTGAAGCAGGAGTCGCGGCGGCCGAGCAGGATCTGATGCTGAATGTTTCAGTTGCTTATTTCGGGGTCTTGCATGCCGTGGCCGAGGAAAGGGTTGCACGCACCCAAAAGACCCTGGTCAAAGGCATTCTCGATCAAGCCGAGGCTTCTCTCGGAGTCGGCAGCGGGGACATCATCGATGTGCGTGAGGCCAGGGCGCGCTTTGATAGTGCCGATTCGTCCCTGGTGAGCGCCGAAAACCACCTACAGATAGCGAAGCAACGCCTGGAGCGATTCACCCATCATCCCGCAGGAACGCTTAACGACCTTGGACCGTTGACCCCCGAGGGGCCAAAGCCGGATCAAATTGAGCCCTGGATCCAGGCGGCACTGGACTATCAGCCTCAGCTCATCAAGGCCCGTGAGCAGTTGCAGATTGCAAAGGACGGGGTGGAGATCGCCGAGCGCACCCGATGGCCCAGGATCAATCTGGGGGGGGGCTACAGTTACCAGAAAGGGGGATTTCTGCCCAGCGTCGAGACCGGACAGGCGCAGGTCGGCCTCAATGTCTCGGTCCCCATATTCACGAGCGGCGAGATCAGCGCAAGAGTGCGACAGGCCGAGGCCCAAGCCAGGGCCAGTGAGCACCAGGTGAATGACATTGAAGATCAGGTAAAGCTGAACACCCAGACCGCCTTCTTGAATCTTCGCGACAGCACGGCCAAATTTCAGGCAGCCCGCAGCGCTCTTGAGTCGTCTGGAATCTCGCTGGATGCAACCCGCAAGGGTTTCGATGTCGGAACCAGGACCATTGTTGATGTTCTCAATGCAGTCCGGGATCATGCAAGCGCCGAGAGGGACTATCACGCTGCCCGGTATAACCAGGTGATGGCCAGGATTGAGCTGAAAGCGGCGGCTGGAATCCTCAGTATCAAAGATCTTGAAGCAGTCAATTCCCTTCTCGTCGTTGCAGGAGGAGAAGGGAGCCCCGAGCCTTCCGCCAGGGAATGAAACCAACAGGATACGTAGTTCGATGAAAAGGAAAGTTCGTTTTGTGTTGTTGTTCCTGATTCTTCTCGGAGGCATAGGGGCAGGATTATACCTGTACTCCGACCGCAAGGAGAAACCCCGGAGCACTCTGACCCTTTACGGCAACATCGATCTGCGAGAAGTGCAGCTCGCCTTCCACAGCACGGGGCGGATCAAGAGACTCTTGGTGGAAGAGGGTGAACAGGTACAGGAAGGTCAGCTCATCGCGGAACTGGACCCGGAGCGCTACGAGGAAGCCAGGGCCAGGGCTGCGGCCCAAGTAGCCGCTCAGGAGCGGATTCTGGCGGAGTTGCTGGCGGGAAGTCGCCCGGAAGAAATCAAGGCTGCACGGGCAAGGGTCGACGGTGCCAGGGCAACTCTTGGGGACGCCGAGCAGATTCACCGACGCACTGCCGCATTGGCCAAGTCCCAATATATATCGCAGCAGAAACTGGAGAGCTCCCAGGCTGCTCTGAAGTCCGCCCGGGCCAACCTGGATGCCCACCAGCAAGCCCTCGATCTCGCGGTGAAGGGACCCCGGCGGGAGGACATCGATGCAGCCCGGGCTAAGCTGCAAGCTGACCAGGCCTTCCTGAGGCTGACTGAAACGGAACTGGCGGATACCCGACTGGTTGCCCCGTCTTCGGGAGTTATTCAAAATCGCATTCTGGAACCGGGGGACATGGCTTTTCCCCAGACTCCCGTGATCACGCTTGCCCTCAACGACCCGGTCTGGGCAAGGGCGTACGTCTCGGAAACGGATCTCGGCAAAGTCTTTCCGGGCATGAAGGCGGAAATCCATTCAGACAGTTTTCCCGGCAAGTCATACCGTGGCTGGATCGGTTTCATATCTCCCACCGCAGAGTTCACCCCCAAACAGGTGGAGACCACCGAACTTCGAAGCAAGCTTGTCTATCGGCTTCGCGTCCATGTGTGCAATCCGCGCAACGAACTGCGGCTCGGTATGCCGGTGACCGTCACTCTGCGGCTCGACCAGGACAGGATGACCGCAGTGAGTGATCCGGCCGCCTTCTGTAAGGAAGAATAGGATGGATCGCCCTGAAATCGACGGGGGGCGGGCGGACATCGCGGTCGAGGTCACCAACGCCGTCAAGACATTTCGCAGGGCCGGGCGGACGATCACGGCCCTGGACAGGGTCTCTTTTCTCGTTCACCCCGGCACGGTTACCGGTCTTATCGGGCCGGATGCAGCGGGAAAGACGACCCTCATGCGTCTCCTCGCCGGACTGCTTCTGCCCGATACCGGCTCCCTGCATGTACTCGCCGTCGACGTTCTGAGACATCCCCTGAAAGTTCAGGGCACCATCGGCTACATGCCGCAGCGTTTCGGCCTTTACGAGGACCTCACCGTCAAGGAAAATCTCGATCTTTACGCAGATCTGCAGGGAGTTCCCATGCAGGAGCGTCCGGAGCGTTACGGGGAGCTCATGAAAATGACCGGCCTCGGAGGGTTTACCCGCAGGCTTGCCCGTGACCTTTCCGGAGGTATGAAGCAGAAGCTCGGTCTGGCATGCACTCTGGTCCGTGCACCCCGACTGCTGTTGTTGGACGAGCCCACGGTAGGGGTTGACCCCGTTTCCCGCCGCGAGCTTTGGAGCATCGTGTATCGATTGGTGGAACAGGAGGCCATGACGGTGCTTCTGAGCACTTCGTACCTGGATGAGGCGGAACGCTGTCAGGAGGTGATCCTGATGCATGAAGGGCGGCTCCTGGGCCAGGGAAGTCCGAAGTCCTTCAGTAGTCAAGTCGAGGGACGGACCTATCGAGTGCATGTGCCGACCATGGACAAGCGTGCCCTGCAGCAGCGCCTGGAAAGAGCCCCTGGAGTCATCGACGCCGTGATTCAGGGCGGCGACGTCCGGGTGGTCATGAAAGAGGGTGTGGATGCCGATTCACGTCAGCTTCTCCCCGATATCGCCGGAGTCTGTGTGTCACCTGTGGAGCCCCGCTTTGAAGACAGCTTCATCGTCCTTCTGAGGCAGGAATCCGATTTGAGGACCACCGCCTCGTTGGATCTGAATGCTGTCGGAGCATCAGGGAGGCAGGAGGATGTCATCATCGTCAACGAACTGAAACGGCGGTTCGGAGATTTCTATGCTGTGAAAGGGATCAGCTTCACCGTCAGACAAGGGGAAGTCTTCGGTCTTCTGGGGGCAAACGGGGCGGGAAAGTCCACGACTTTTCGAATGCTCTGCGGTCTGCTTCCCCTGAGCGAGGGGAAGGTGCAGGTGGCCGGGCAGGATTTGCGCCGGGCGGCTGCCAGGGCCCGCTCCCATATCGGTTACATGGCACAAAAATTTTCCCTATACGGCGACCTCTCCGTACACGAGAACCTGCACTTCTTTAGCAGGATTTACGGCCTCCACGGCAAACATCAGAGGAATCGAGTAGCCTGGGCGCTGCAGGAATTCGAGCTCTCCCCCTTCGCCGATGCTCCCTGCGGCCAACTGCCCCTCGGTTACAAACAACGGCTGGCCCTTGCGGCAGCCCTGATGCATTCACCGGAGATCCTTTTTCTCGATGAGCCCACCTCCGGTGTGGACCCTTTGGCACGGAGGGAATTCTGGCATCGGATCAACGATCTCGCTGAGGGGGGTGTAACGGTGCTGGTGACGACTCATTTCATGGAAGAGGCCGAGTATTGTGATCGATTGGTCATCATGTCCGAAGGGCTCATTCTGGCGGAGGGGACCCCTGAGGAGATGAAGGAACGGTTTCGCACAGCCGAACAACCGGAGCCGAGCATGGAGGATGCTTTCATTGCATTGATCGAAGGCGCTGAGGGAGTGAGATCGGTCTCATGAGCAAAGTCGATCCGAGAAAAGCCTTCCGACACGGCTTTGCCATGCGCATGCGCGGCATGATCCGCAAGGAATTCCTCCAGATCCGGAGGGACCCTTCCAGTATCGCCATCGCCTTCGTACTGCCCCTGGTCTTGCTGCTCATCTTCGGATACGGGGTTTCCCTGGATGCTCAACATGTGCCGGTGGCCATCGTGGTCGAGGCCCCCTCTCCTGCAACCAGGAGCCTCACGGCTGCATTCGGAAATTCCCCCTATTTCAGACCTGTGGATTTTTCCAGCATCCAGGAAGCTGAGGATGCTTTGAAGAGGAGGCTGGTAGACGGTATCGTCTGGGTGAGGAGTGATTTTGCGGAGAATCTCCTTTCGGGTGAGACGGCGCCTGTCGGAGTGGTGGTCAATGGTGTTGATGCGAACAACGCCCGCATCATAAGCGGCTATATCCAGGGAGCATGGCTCACATGGCTCGAGCAGTATGCGAGAGATCAGGGCAGGCCATTGAGCTCTGCGGTATCCCTCGAGCACCGGGTCTGGTTCAATCCTGGTGTACGGAGCAGGGATTACCTGGTTCCCGGCCTCATCGCCGTCATCATGACCCTCATCGGAGCGCTTCTCACCGCGCTTGTGGTGGCAAGAGAATGGGAGCGGGGAACCATGGAGGCCTTGATGGTCACGCCGGTGGCCGCCCGGGAAATACTGATCGGCAAGATTGTTCCCTACTTTTTCCTCGGCATGGGGGGATTGATTCTCTCGGTCGTCATGGCGGTGTGGCTGTTCGATGTTCCTCTGCGGGGGTCTCTGTGGGTCTTGTTCCTGGCATCCACCCTCTTTCTCATGACCGCTCTGGCCATGGGGCTTCTCATTTCAACGGTGGCACGAAATCAGTTCGTGGCTGGTCAGGTGGCGATTCTCTCCACATTTCTCCCGGCATTCATCCTCTCCGGTTTCATCTTTGACATCGGGAGCATGCCTGCCGTGATCCGGGGTGTGACTCACATTATCGCCGCCCGATACTATGTGGCCATCCTGCAGACCGTATTCCTCGCGGGAGACGTCTGGAACGTCATTGTATACAATGGTCTGGCTCTCGCCGTGATGACGGTATTCTTCCTTTCCATCGTCAAGAAGCGCACCCGCAAGCGCTTGCAGTAGCGAGAAGAATCTCATGTGGCGTCGCGTACTGGCTCTCACCATGAAGGAGTTTCTTGCTTTGCTGAAAGACAAGCGGAGCCGCATGGTGATCATTGTCCCCCCCCTCATGCAGCTCATCGTGTTTGGGTATGCGGCCACCTTCGACCTCAATGACGTTCCCTATGCGGTTTATAACGAGGACAGCGGAGGAGCGGCAAGAGAACTTCTGGCCAGGTTTTCGGGATCTTCGAGCTTCAAGCTTGTGGCGCAGCTGGATCATGAGAGCCAGATCGCTCCTCTCATCAACTCCAGAAAAATACTGATGGTATTGCGGATCGGCAGAGATTTTTCAAAGGAGCTGCTTCTCCAGCGCACCGGCTCTGTGCAGGTCATCATTGATGGACGCAACTCCAACACGGCCCTGGTGGCCCTGGGGTATATACGCACCATTTTCGTGGATTTCAATCGCGCCTGGTCGGAAACTCAAGGACTCCGAAGGTCTCATGCACAACTGGAGGTCAGAGCCTGGTTCAACGACAACCTGGAGAGCCGCTGGTTCATCGTGCCAGGCATCGTGGGTCTTCTCACCCTCGTGGTCGCCCTGCTGGTGACCGCCCTTTCCGTGGCAAGGGAAAGGGAGGCGGGGACTTTCGATCAACTCCTGGTCACGCCGCTCAGGCCGGTGGAAATCCTTCTTGGGAAAGCCCTGCCGGGTTTTATCATCGGCATGGTGGAGGCAAGCCTCATCATAGCAATTGCAGTCTTCTGGTTTCAGGTTCCCCTCCGGGGAAGCCTTCCCGCTCTTTACACGGGGCTCTTCTTCTTCCTCCTTTCCGGCATCGGTGTGGGACTCATGATCTCTTCCCTGGCCGTCACACAGCAGCAAGGTCTGGTAGGTGCGTTTCTTTTCCTCGTCCCGTCCATCATCCTTTCCGGCTTCGCCACTCCCATCGCCAACATGCCGCCGTTCATGCAGGACCTCACAAGATTGAATCCCATGCGGTACTTCCTCATCATCCTGAGGGAGGTATTTCTCCAGGGCGCATCCATTGAGTCCCTCTGGAGTCAGTTCTGGCCCATGGCAGCTATAGGAGTGGTCAACCTTGTCTTTGCAAGCTGGCTCTTCCGCCACAGGCTTTACTGATTGCGCCGCCGGATGCTGGCGCGACCACAGCCCCCTCCTCACTTACCGTCGAGCAGGGTCGATCTCCGATGCTTCTGCCAGAAGTTTGATTTCACATAACTTCTCAATGAGTCACGGTCACGACTGCGGTGAGTCACTGGTTTTCATGATTTCATCGCATCATTGGGCATCCAGAAGCTCCCCGTAGCCGACAGGCACAACCGTGCAGGGCCATGCCGTTCACATGAGGGTTACACCCAGGCCGGTCAGGCATATGGGAAACTTACATGCGTACTGGCTCAAAAAGCCCTGTTCCCAGTAGTAGATGCGTTTGGCAATGTTTTGAAAAATCACGGACCCCGCAGAGGGAAACTGCTCCAAGATCTTTTGGAATTTCTCCCTTGAGAGCATGAGACAGACAACTCTGGATTCAGCCCTGAGAGTGAAAAGGCGCCTGGCTTCCCAGAACAGGGACAGCCCCCCGATGAAATCACCAGGCCCGAACTCGCAGACAACGGCTTCCAGATCACCTTCCAGGATGACCCGCACCCGACCTTCCAGAATAAAATACGCATGGGGGTCGATTTCGTGCTGGTGGAAGATGACTTCTCCCGGTTTGAAGCTTTCCCTGCTGCAAAGAAAAGTGAACAGTTTCATCGCTTCGATGGGCAAGCCGGCGAATATGGGGAGTCCAAAAAGCAGTTCCAGGTTGGTTTGGTATTCACTAGGCATTTCCCTTGGCTCCATGGATAAGATCATACAGTATCCCTTTACGCCCTATCAACTCCTGATAGGACCCGATTTCCATGATCTTGCCCGCTTTCATGACCGCTATCCGGTCATAACCCTGGATGGTGTCAAGCCGGTGTATGACGGAAATCAGCGTGCTCCTGCCCTTCCACCTGGTTTCAAGCAGTGTCTGGATGCGCTTCTGGGAAGCGTTATCCAGGGCGGAGGTGGCTTCGTCCATGATGAGCACTGGAGGTACTTTCAGGAAAACTCTGGCGATGGCGAGCTTCTGCCTCTGTCCTCCCGACAGTCTGTCCCCCTTGGTTCCCACACGGAATTCCATGCCAATCTCAACAATCCGCTCGAGGAGGTCCTCTTCGATGAGGAGATGAATCAGACTCTGGTTGATGCGGTCCTGGGCTCGCGGATGGTCCGTGCGGGGCTTTCCGAACAGGATATTGTCCAGGATCGTCTGGGATTCAATGTATTCGGTTTCCCGGTAGAAGGAGAAGGCATCCGGTTTTTCCTCCCGGATTTTCTTCATGAACTGAAGACGGCCGTCCAGGAGGAGCTTTTCGAGGATCGAAGGCATGGCAACCACGCGATGGAAGCCGGGGATGAATCGAAGGCCGAGTTGGAGCAGAAAAGACCGATCCTCCATGGGAAGCTCGTGTAACTGAACTCGGTCCATGCGAAGAGCGAGAGTCTTGCATTCCTCGAATTCATCGATATGGATGGGGGTTTGCTGGAAGAAGACCTCATCGGGGGGGAGATCCCGAAGGATATCCATGGACTGGACGAGCAGTTCCCGGCCAAGGCCCATCAGCGGTTTTGCAAGCTGCGCCTCGTCCAGAAAATCAAGGAAATAGGGATTGCTGTGTAAACGCTCAGGGGCGAATTCCTCGCGATTGGGATTCCCGAACATGATGTTTGCCGCTACCGTCGAATACTGCAGATAGCGATGCTCATCGAAAAATTCAATATCTTCAGCCAGTTCTTCCCCGAATTGCATCTGGAAATTCCTGCGGATCCGGATAAGCTTTTCGACGAGTTCCTCATGCCGGTCACGCGGCATGACGGTGTTCAAACCGAACCGGAGAACATCCACGAAGAGTCCCACCTGCTGGATGACTTCAATCATTCGATCCAGGGAGGGGAGCTTCTCTTCGTCCACGTCTTCGCCATGGTCCAGTATGGCCCGGCAGGAATAGAGGAGATTCTCCCGGATGGTCCCATCGAAGATATAAGGCGACTGGGCGACAATCCCCAGATTCTGTGCCATATCTCTCTTGGTCAGCTCATTGACCTCCTTTCCATCGATTTGAATGCTGCCTCCCGAGTACGGGTACAGTTGGGCGATGCATTGAGCAAGAGTGCTCTTCCCGCTTCCGGAGAACCCGATGAGCGCAAGTTGTTCTCCCGGTTTCAGCTCCAGGTTGATCTGCTTGAGGAGTTGAATGCCTCCGGCTACAGTGTAGGAGAGGTCCTTGATCCGAATGTCCCCATGAAATTGCAGGGGTTCCCGATCCACCGGTTCAAGGAGGTGGTCCGGTTCCACGTCGAAGTATTCCATGAGCCTCTTGTAGCTCACTGCGCCGTCCTGGTAGAGCTGATAGAAATCCATCAGTTCCTTCCACGGATCGTAGAGCTTCTCGTAGGCGGAGAGGAATGCGACCATGGCCCCCAGGTCGAACCGCCCCTGAATGGTCAAGTACCCGCCGATGAGGAAGAGGAGGAATGGGCCGAGACCGACAAAGAAATTGTTGACGACCTTGACGCCTTGTTTATAGAGGTTCCATCTCACGCGGATCCGGGTGAGCTCATCCACAAATGTTCCATAGCGCCTGTTCTCTATGGCGAAACTCCCGTTGCCCTGGACCTCGTGAATGCCCGAGATGGTTTCACTGATCTTGCTGCTCAGGATTCGCGTGCCATCCACACGCTTTTTGTTCGCTTCATTGGACTTTCGCTGAAGGCGAGGCACCACCATGAGCACCAGGGGGTAGATGGTCAGGCTCAGAGCCGCCAGCAGGGGGTTCAGGTAGAACATGTACCCGGCGAACGCGATCAGGGTAAGGAGATTCGTCACCGGTACGGCAACCGCCTGACCGACGAAATCGCCGGCCGTGACCACCTCTGTCACAAGGGAGGAAACCACCATTCCCGAGGAGGTCTTACGAAAAAAGCTGAGGGGCAGCGTGAGGATGTGGGCGTAGAGCTCCTTGCGGATCCTTGCGAGTGCCTCCTGGCTCAACACGGTCTGGATCCAGTTGATGACGAATTTGAGGCCGCTTGCCGTCACCACGGCAAGCAAGTAATAAGTGCAGTACATGAGGAGGAGATCGACGCGGCCCAGGCTGATGGCATGGTTGACGATCTTCTTCTGCATTTCGAGGGGGAGTACCCGTGTTGCAACGGTAACGGCTATGATCAGGAGAAGCAGGACCTGCAACCTGATGCTGCTCGTCCTTACCCAGTACATCAGAGGGCGTTTGGTAATCATGGAGAACCTCTTGGATCCATGTGAAAAATGTTCATGATTCAAGAAATAATTGTTGCATGCGCCGGTTGACGAGCCCCTAAGGTTTCAGTATCGTTATCGGGCAATCCAGAGATTAGGTTGAGGATTACACGCGATTCTGACAGGATATCGGCTGAGGCGTGGAATCCTTGGAATTATTGGCTTTTCAGGCGGTTGCCGGCAACCGGCACGATTTCTCAATAAGTCCAGGTAACGACCGCTTTGTAAGTCGGGTTTCCACACGCGAAACCATGGCGAAAAGGCTGTCGGGATTGCAATCCCGACCCGCGTGTTGAGAGAGTACCGACGCTTTGTAGGTCGGGTTTCCATACCCGACACCATGGTGGAAAAGCTGTCGGGATTGGAATCCCGACCTACATATTGAGAGAGTACCGACCGGCTGAGAGAGTACAAGCTGCGAGGTGGAGAAAACAAGCATGGAAGTTACTGAAACGCGACAGCATGGCATCCTGGTACTGGGTCTCAGAGGACGCCTGGATTCCACTACTTCTGAAGGCTTTGAAAAAACGCTCCTCGGCTCGGTGCGGCAGGGTGAAACCCGCCTCGTCCTGGATTTCGAAGAGCTTGAATATATCTCCAGCGCGGGTCTGCGGGTTCTCCTCAAGGCAGCGAAGGAAGTGAAAAGCAGCGAAGGCAAGATCGCTCTCTGCGCGGTCAGGGACTATATCAAAGAGGTCTTTGAGATGTCCGGATTTGTCTCCTTTCTCCCAATTCACTCCACCATCGAGGATAGCCTCAAGGCGGTTTGATTCTATTGAGAATTCCCTCACGGCCGGCTAGACTTCGGGAGCCCCTTTGTATTGAAGTGCCAGCAAGGCGATATCGTCCGCCTGCGGGGCTCCCGCGGAAAACAGCCGAACCGATTCCATGACCATCCTGGTTGCTTCGGTAGCAGATGGGGGCTTGCCGATGCGAGCGGCTTCCAGCAAACGCTCCTCGGTGTAGAATCTCCTGTCCACATCCATCGCTTCCGTGACGCCGTCCGTATAGGCAAGGAGAAGATCTCCAGCCTCCAATCTGATCTTTTCAGTCTTGTAACGGGCCTCTTCAAAGACTCCCAGTGCGGTGCCCGCCGGAATCTTCAAAAAATGAACAGGCTGTTTTCCGGTCCACAAAAGGGGTGGGTTGTGACCAGCATTGGAATAGAGCAGTTCACCGGTCCTGACGTTTAGAATGCCGCAAAAAATCGTGACGAACATCATGGCGTCGTTGTCCCGGCAGAGCTCCCCATTGACCTTTGCCAGGAGTTCCGATGGTGTGATTCCTTCCTCTCCCATGCCTTTGAGGAGTGTCTTGGTAACTGCCATGAAGAGCGCAGCGGGGACACCCTTGTCCGAGACGTCTCCGATGGCGAAAAAGAAACGATCCGAGCCCAGGGGATAGAAATCGTAAAGATCACCCCCTACTTCCTTTGCAGGGACAAGGGATGTGGAGATTTCAAGGGCGTCTTTTTCGGGAAAGGGCGGAAAATGTTTGGGGAGGAAGCTCATCTGGATGGTGCGGGCAATCTTCAGCTCGCTCTCTATCCTCTCCTTGGCTGCCGTGGTTTCGGCCAGTGTCGCGATGTACTCCTTGAGGGCCACTTTCATGTCCCGGAACGACCCGGTCAGAGCTCCCACCTCGTCTTGAGACTTGATGACGGGCAGATCGATGTCCAGGTTCCCTCTGGCGATCTCCGCCGTCGTTCGAGCCAGGACTCGCAGAGGTCGGGTTATAGTCCCCGAGACGAGGGCGATCACGAGAAAGAGGCCAAGGAACCCCGCAATTGCAATGAGTACCACTTCCTGGCTCAGGTCCCTTATGTCCTCAAGCAGCTCATCCTCAGGTATCAAGACAGCGAGAGCCCAGCCGCTGGACGGCAAAGGAGAGTGGTAGATCCAGACACGCCGGTTTGAGGCGGGCTCATTCCACAATTCGAATCCTTCCCTTCCCCTGATCATGGACTTGCCGATTTCACGAAGACGGTTGTCATCCAGTGCTTCAGCAAGGCTGAAAACACTCTGGGTCATGATGAATCCGGGGTTCGGATGGGTGATGAAAACCCCGTTCTGGGAAACGAGGAAAGCGTGCCCGCTCTTGTAGAGCTTGATTGCGGAGACAAGGTCCTTGAGCCGAAGGAGGGAGATGTCCGCGGTCACCACTCCCCAGAATTCTTTTTCCCGATCTCCGTGCCGGTAGAATGGAACCGAGAAGGTGGACATGATGATATTTCCACCTCCCTCGTCGAAGTAAGGCTCACTCCACAGGGGGCGGTTCAGAACCCTGGGAATCTGGTACCAGTCCTGAAAGAAATACCGGTACGTTTCCCCACCCAGGTGAGTCGACCGGATGATGCGGGTATCACGGTAACAGTAAGGGGCGTAATAATAGGAACCGGGGTCGAACCCATGCGGTTCGAACGCGATGGCTGCCCCGAATATTTCTGAATTGCTTGCAACTGTATTGCGAAGCAGCCGTTCAATCTCCTCTCTGGTGTAGGGCTGGTTCTCAATGGTTGCCGCAAGATAGCAGGGGAGCCTCTGAACCG
>JAAYUJ010000612.1 GCA_012517775.1 Deltaproteobacteria bacterium | reverse complement strand
GTGATATGCCCGGGCGCTCAAACCGAGCTTCTGGACGGCTTCCTGGAGAAGCACCTGAGAAACCTGATCCAGTTCACAGGCGGTGCGAATCTGTTTCGGTTTCATCATGGCATTGCAGTAAATGCCCTCTTGGGCGAAACGTTGCATCTGCAGGGCACGGGCCTCTGAAACACGCTGACGGATTTGCGATGAGGACTCCGTGGAGCAGGCTGTATGCAGATCCTCGTAGCGAACCGCCGGAACCTCGATATGAAGGTCGATTCGATCCAGAATGGGACCGGAGATTCTTCCCTTGTATCGCTGCACCTGGGTGGTGGAGCAGCGGCACGTATGGACCGGATCTCCCCAGTATCCGCAGGGGCAAGGATTCATGGCCGCAATGAGCATGAACCGGGCAGGATAGGTGAGGGACATGCTTGCACGGGCGATGGTCACCTTTCCGTCTTCAAGTGGCTGTCTTAGAAGATCGAGGATGTTTCGCCGAAACTCGGGAAGCTCATCCAGAAAGAGAACGCCATTGTGGGCAAGGCTGACCTCTCCGGGTCGAGGTATGTGGCCCCCGCCGATGAGCCCTGCGTCGGAAATGGTGTGGTGAGGGGCCCGAAAGGGGCGCTTTACCAGCAGAGCCTGGTCTTGGAGCAATCCGGCTACACTGAAAATCTTCGTTGTTTCGAGTGCCTCCTCGAAACTGAGGAGAGGGAGCACTCCTCCCATACGCTGAGCGAGCATGGTTTTCCCCGCTCCCGGGGGGCCGATGAGGAGGACATTGTGACCCCCTGCCGCCGCTACTTCCAGCCCCCGCTTGGCCAGTTCCTGGCCTTTCACCTCCGCGAAGTCACAGTCTTCCCCTTTCCCAGATTGCCAGACGGCATCGATGTCCACTGTAACCCGTCGGAATTCCATGGTTCCATTGAGGTATGCCACTGCCTCGGAGAGGTGACTGACAGGAACGATGACGATGTCACCGGCAACGGCAGCCTCGGAGGCGTTGCCGGCGGGGATGAGGAATTCAGAGTAGCCGCTTCTCTGGGCCTGAATGGCCATGGGAAGCGTACCGGAAACAGCCTTGATACGTCCGTCCAGGGAAAGCTCTCCCACCAGAAGGGTCTGCTCCACCTTGCCGGTTTTCACGATCCCCATGGCTGCCAGTATACCGATGGCGATCGGAAGGTCAAAGCCCGGCCCTTCCTTCTTGATGTGGGCAGGCGCCAGATTGACGGTGATGCGCTCCGATGGGAAAGGATAGCCGGTGTTTTGGAGTGCCGTCTTGACGCGATCTTTGCTCTCTCTGACAACGCTGTCAGGAAGACCCACCGTGGAAAAGGCCGGAAGGCCCGGCGACAGATCGACCTCCACTTCCACGAGGAGTGCATCGATACCGATCAGGCTGAATGTGTAGGTTTTGGCTATCATCTTCTGTTGAGCGGATGATAAGAGTCTGCTCCCATGTGATTCCTTGTTCTGTCTTGTTTTCCTGACCCTTTGCAGTAAAATACTGCTTGCGGGGTGCTGGAAATTTGTAATCCCCTTCGGTTGGAGACACCATGGGTTTGAATGCCATGGGAGGGTTGCGAACAGTCAAAGGCGTGTGATTCTGGTCGGCAGCCACTCCATTGATAAAGGATTATACAGCAGGACTAATGGTGAACTGCTATTATAAAATTCTAGGTGTACCATTTCGGGCGAGTCAAGAGGAAATTAAGAGAGCTTTCAGAGTGCTTGCGTTGAGATGGCATCCAGACCGGAACCCGGGAAATCCTCGGGCGGCGGAGCACTTTCGTCGGGTGCTGGAGGCCTACGAGTCGCTCATTAACGACTCCGAGAAAAGAAGGCAGCGAAAGTCCGGCGGAAATGAAAGATTTAACCGAAATGCACAAGGATTTGAGGATTGCTCCGAGAAAGGTCCCTTTTCCTCATTGGATGAAATCCTTCAAGATGCCTTCGGACTAAGTTTTGAGCGGCGAGAGGGCAGAAGGGGGGTCGACCTGCGCTTCGATGTTCAGATTCCCAAATCCGCAACGATCAAAGGGATCCATGAGGATATTGTCTATCATCGACTGGTGTTTTGCCGTAAGTGTTCGGGAGTTAAGGGTCTCATGTCCCGCAGTCTGTGTGACCTGTGTTTGGGAAATGGAGAATTGGAGGAGCATTGCACTCTCAGGATTTGGATTCCACCCGGTAGTGACAATGGTACACGACTGAAGTTCTCGGGCCAGGGGGATCATCCGGCACCGGGCACTCCCCCGGGCGACCTGGTCGTATTCATATACGTGGTTGATGGTGCCTGATTGGACCGCTACCCGTCACCCGCCTGCGTATCCTTTTTCAGCTTGATCCCCTTATATTTCTGTAATGGAAAATAAGTGAACAGCAAACCCAGCTGTCTTTACATATGACCTGTCGAGGTTTATAGTCTTCTGTTGCCGCACAAAGGTCGCGGGGATTTGTCGCTTTTGCCGGTTCGTCAGAGTGCGTGCGAATTAAAATGCCTCTCATGACCATCCTGCATGCAAACAGACCACCCAGGTATTTGAGGAATTGCTTAACATGAATCCTTCCACTAAAGAATTGACACACGTCGATGAGAGAGGCCATGTCCGCATGGTGGATGTGAGCGAGAAAGCAGTGACCGTTCGGGAAGCCAGGGCGGAAGCAAGGGTCAGGGTATCCGGAGAGACGATGCAATGCATTCTGGACCGGACTGTTCCCAAGGGCAATGTCCTTGAAGCGGCACGGATTGCGGGAATTCTGGCAAGCAAGAGGACGTGGGAATGGATTCCTCTTTGCCATCCCATCCAGATTACCGGTATCGATATCGATTTTGAACTGGAAAACGAACCTAATGAAATCAGGATATTGTCAAGAGTGCGAAGTCTCGACCGCACCGGCGTCGAAATGGAGGCTCTGGTTGGAGCAACGGTCGCTGCATTGACCGTGTATGACATGTGCAAGGCGATAGATCGAGGGATAAGTATTCATGAGGTGCAGTTGACTTACAAGAGTGGTGGAAAGAGTGGCACGTATGAGCGAGGGTGACGACTGATTTTCTCTTGCCTCTTTCACACGAGTGTGTTAGCCAGATGCCTTTCAAGAAGATGAGGGAGGTATTCTCATGGACAAGGAAACTCAGGCACAATTCAAGGAGATTCTACAAAAGCGTTTGGAAGAGCTCTACGATGACGCAGAAAGAACTGTGGCGGGGATGACCGACACAGAGGAGACTTTTCCCGATCCTACCGATCGAGCCACTCTCGAGTCGGATCGGAATTTCATGCTGCGAATTCGGGACCGGGAAAGGAAGCTAATCATAAAGATTCGGGAAGCCCTCCAAAGAATAGAAGACGGGACTTTCGGGCAATGCGAAGAATGTGATGAGGATATCGGGATCGAACGTCTTAAGGCTCGCCCCGTCACAACACTTTGTATAGACTGCAAAAGGAAACAGGAAGCAAACGAAAAGGCAAGAGGAGCCTAACCCGCTCAAAGCGAGCTCGCTGCCTTTCGTTCGTGATGTCAGTCAGACCCTTCCAACTGGGTGATGTCTCCGGCCCAGACAACTTCCTCTTTACCCTTTTCATTGCAGATTCTGAGCCCTCCTTCCGGGGTGAAGCCAACGGCTTTGCCTGCTATCTGGTTCTTGCCACTGACTATTCTGATCTCTTTGTTCAAAACCGCTGAGAGCTTTTCTATCCGAGGCAGGAAAGTCGAAAAACCTTCTTTCAGGAAGGTGTCGTAGTGGTCCTCGAACCTCCGAAGGAAGGCGATGAGAAGATCCTTTCTCCGGACGGGGTGGCCTGACTCAATAGCCAGGGAGGTGGCTGGATAGCGAAAAGGCCCCTCCATATCGTGAGTCTCATGATTCACATTTATGCCGACACCGATCACCAGAAATCGCGTGTAGTCCTGGTCTGATTGCATTTCTGTGAGAATCCCGGTGATCTTCCTGCCATTAACCAGGATATCGTTGGGCCATTTGATTCTGGCTGGGACGCCGAAGGTCGTTTCCAGGATTTCAGAGAGTGAAAGGGCAGCTATCATAGTGGCGTGGTGGGCTTCCAACAGGGGCAAGGGATTTGTCAAGACAATGGACACGTATATGCCGAGATGGGGTTGCGAGACCCATGTGCGGGCAAGTCGGCCCTTTCCGCGGGTCTGCTCTTCCGCAATGACGACGGTTCCATGGGGTGCTCCACGTGCAGCAAGTTCCATGGCATAATCATTAGTCGATCCGATTTGCTGGAAATGATGATAATGACTCCCCACCCAGGATGTGTGTAGATCAGGGATGATCTCCTCAGCGATGAGTGCATCTGGAACATCAAGCAGTTTGTACCCTTCTTTGGGATGGCTCAAAATTCGGTAACCGAGGGTCTTCAAATTTTGAATATGCTTCCAGATCCCCGTTCGGCTTAGTCCGAAAAGCGAGGCGAGGGTTTTGCCCGACACAGGTTTGCCGAAGTTCTCTTTCAGGAGGTGCAGGATTCTCAATTGGGTCGATTCGCGTGGCATTATCTTTTCTCTGTCAAAAATTGAAGGCTGCTCCCGCCTGACTCCCACCGAGGCACGCAGCCGTTGCAAACAGGATCACCTCGGTGATCTCGTTGGTCGCCCCCAGCACATCTCCGGTTATTCCTCCAAGAGACCTCGCGGCTATGCGCTTCATAGTCATTACGGAGGAGACCGTAGCGACGATGAATATTAGGGATAGCTTAAGGCTGAACGAGAGAGAGAAAAGCATGAGCAGGATACCGGCAGTTACCAAATCTCGGGAGGTCATGGCTTCGAGGAAGGGCTTTGCAAGTCCTCCCGAAGGCCGGGCGTAAGGACTGCCGTGAGCGAGTAGAACCATGCCGAAGCGGCTGAAAGCGGGGGCTATGAAAAGCGCGGCCCAACTGCAATTCGCGATGATCTGATGGATGGCCGCTGATTTAAGAACAACAGCCAGCATCAGGGCAAGGGCTCCGAAGGAACCAATGTGGCTGTCCTTCATGATATCGAGGCGCCTCTCCGGAGTATGGCCACCTCCAATTCCGTCCAGCATATCTGCAAGTCCGTCCAAGTGCAAGGCCCGTGTGAGAACGACCAAAGAAGCAGTGACCAGAGCGGCAAGAAGGAGGGGAGGAAACAGGGGAGACAACCCCCACGCAATCAAGACACAGCAGGTGCCAAGAATTCCGCCTACCAGGGGATAGAAGGCGAAGCTCCTTGCAAGCTCATTTGGTGCCACGATTGTCATGGTGTGCCATGGCAATCGGAAAACTGTCAGAAATGAGAGAGCAACAGAAAAGTGTTTCAAGTGCTGAAAATGGTTCTGCATCGAAATTTCTGACTATATTGCCGGATTGTGCCGGCTGAAAGACACCCGGTTGAGATCTTCATGGTCATGGGGTTTGTCAGCTTCAGTCCCGTAAAGGGATACTGAAAAGGACTCCCTTGAAAACAATCCGCGATGACCCGGAATCATTTGAGCTTCAATGGGATTCCAGCCACGACCAGAGTCACGCTGGAGCAGAGAGCAGCAATCCTTTGATTGGCAAATCCTGCGAGATCCCTGAACCGGCGTGCCAGAGCATTCTCCGGTACAATCCCCGTCCCCACTTCGTTGGACACGATAACAAGGGGGTAGTTCAAGGTCTGGATGCAAGAGCAGAGCTCATCGATATGGGTTTCGTGATTCATGCTGTTCCCATGGAGCAGGAGGTTACTGAGCCAAAGGGTGAGACAATCCAACAGAACCGCTCTTTTGAGTAGCCGCAGGTCTCTGAGTGTCCCGGTGAGATCCAGTGGCGTCTCGATGGTTTGCCATTCGGCGCCGCGATGCTCCTGGTGCTTCAAGACACGCTCCCGCATTTCTTCATCAGAAACCTCAGCCGTAGCCAAATAAATGTATGGAGCGGGAAATCGGGTGACTAATCTCTCTGCGTAGGAGCTCTTTCCGCTGCGGGCTCCCCCAAGGACCAGATGCGAACTGATCTCAGAGGCGGTTATCGACATGCGGGATGGTTTTCTCTGGTAATGTAGGGGGCAAGGTGTTCATTAACGAGCTTCTCCACCAGATGAGGCAAAGGTTCATGGACCGTTCCCACAACAAGGATTGCCTCCTGAGTGAGGGGGAGAAGGATTTTGGGGGCCTTCGTTGCGCCGACGGCCTGAACCATGGCCGGGGTTACCTCTCCCATCATGGCGTGGCTGATGAGTATGGAAATAGGACCGACAATGACGTCAACCTCATGGGCGCAATGACAGATGGCGTTCTCTCCGGTTGCTCCCCGGTTCGCGCGTGCCTTCATCATCTGCGATGTGGCAATGGCGTTGGTGCCGAGAGCCCATAGCTCCACTCGCTCTCCATAGATTTCTTTGATCTTCTTGATAATAGTTGCTCCGATGCCCCCTCCCTGGCCATCGATTACAGCGATTCGAGTCAACGATTGCTCCTTCCTGACTTGCTGCGGATCGGTCCATGCAAGATTCGTCTTATCGGTTGTCTCCCGTCGTGAAAGCCGGGACCGGGGGACGAACTGCTCTTCGTCCAGTGAGACCACGAACGGGGAAAATATGCTACACTTTGTTATTACAGCAAAAGTCAGTTTTGATCCTGCGGGTCTTGCCGGCCAGGGATGGGGGCGTGCCCTTCTTGCAGGCCCGTCCTTGAGCATCCCCTCCTTGAAATCTTTGGGGCGGTGGAACCGAAAGACAGCGAACCTCACTCTTTCAGTGGCGATTTGCAAACGAGCAGACTCCATGCTCCGAAGAATTCATGGTGGCGCAGAATGAAGACGAGTCCCTCATGAGTCTTGACTTTAAAGTAACGCAAAGGCAGTCGCGTGGAGTCCATATGCCCCTCGTACCATTGGTCGAGAATTTCCACTATTCTGTGTCTTTTGCCCTTCCATTCAAACGAAACAGGCTCCTGAGCCGGTTTGTATGCGTCCCTTGTTGTGACGTTGATGCGCTCAAGCTCCATGGGAAAAAGCAATCATTTCCTGTGCCCACTGTACGCCGGGGAGAATGACGCGGATCCCTCTCCAGCAAGAGCAAATTTTTCGGTTCTTGATCTGAAGCCATAAAAGTATACTTTCTTCTAATTTCAATTCATATGCTTTTTTGTTATAAGAAAATCATAGGGTTGGTGACCTGTAATCGCCGAATGCCCGGGCATTCGGTTCCATTTCACATTGCACATTGATTGCGTACTGTGAGAATGCCGCTTACCAGGAGGCGGCATTCTGAGACCGAAGAGAACCGTTTCTGTTGCGGCCCAGGATCGCAGAACGTACAAGGGAGGAGCATCAAATGTCCAAAACGTTCAGAGTTCTCCTCATCATTGATATGCTCAACGATTTCATGAACCCCAAAGGTGCTCTCTATTGCGGCGAAGAGGCACGGAGGATCATCCCGGTCATTCGATCTCTTATCGATCGTTTTCTGCATGAGAAACACCCAATCATCTACATTTGCGATGCCCATGCCCCTGACGATAAGGAGTTTGACCTGTTTTCATCTCATGCGGTTCGTGGGAGCTGGGGATCACAAATCATCGCCGAACTGACTCCACCCGAAGGAAGTATTGTCATGAGCAAGACGAGGTTTTCCGCCTTCTACAAGACCAATCTCGATGAGGTCCTCGCATCCCTTCAGCCTGAAGAGGTTTGGGTGACCGGTGTTGTGACCTCCATTTGTGTGATGGATACGACTGGAGATCTGCGGAATCGGGATTACCAGGCCGTCGTGCCGGTGGGGGCCGTTGCCGATTTCGATCCCGAAGCCCATCGGTTTGCCCTGAATAGAATGGAACGGGTATATGGGGCAAGGTTGATGCGCGAGCTGGTTTGATGCGCCGGAGGTTTTCGGTGGGGCCCTGGCCGACGAAAGGATCGCGAATGAACGTATGGGAACAATACACACCGGAGTTGGTCACGGATCTGTATGAGCTCACCATGGCCGCCAGTTACTTTCAGGAGGGAATGATTGGTGAAGCGACGTTCAGCCTCTTCATCAGGGAGTATCCTCCCGACCGAGCCTGCTTCGTTCTCGCGGGAATGGATCATTTGATTCAAATGATCTCGGAAATGCGTTTCAGTGAAGCTTCGGTTGCGTACCTCGCATCCCTCGGGAAGTTCTCATCGGAATTCCTCGATTACCTGCGGGGCTTCAATTTCACCGGGAGTATCAGGGCCATGCGGGAAGGACGGATTTTCTTTCCTCATGAGCCGGTTCTCGAGGTGACCGCTCCCATTATAGAGGCTCAGATCATCGAGACTCTCGCTCTCAATGTCATTCAACTGGAGACTATTCTGGCCAGCAAGGCCGCCCGCTGCGTTCACGCAGCAAGAGGACGGGGATTGGTCGACTTCTCTCTGCGCCGCACTCAAGGGGTCGATGCCGGAGTGAAGGCCGCGAGGGCCAGTTATCTTGTTGGTTTCCTCGGGACGAGCAACCTTTTGGCAGGAAAGATTTTCGGGATTCCTGTCTTCGGAACCATGGCCCACTCGTATGTCACAAGCTTTGAACATGAAATGGACGCGTTCCTCGCTTTTGCAAGAGCATTTCCCGAGAATACCGTCCTCTTGCTTGATACCTACGACACTATCAGTGGTGCGGAAAAGGCGGTACAACTGGCTCAGATGATGGCTGCACAGGGGCGAAGCCTCCGGGGTGTCAGGCTCGACAGCGGAGATATGGTTCATCTGAGTCGCAGAGTACGACAGATTTTCCGAGAAGGGGGGATTCCCGAAGTCAAAATCATGGTCAGTGGCAATCTCGATGAATTCAGGATTCAAGAGATGGTCGATGCGGGAGCGGAGGTGGATCTGTTTGCAGTGGGGACGCGAATGGGGGTTTCCGCCGATGCCCCGTTCTGCGATATCGCTTATAAAATGGTGGAATACGCAGGGCGGCCCGTACTCAAGCTGAGCAGTGGAAAGAAGACCTGGGTGGGTAGAAAACAGGTGTTTCGCTGTTTTGATAACAAAGGGATGATGAAAGAGGATCTTCTTGCCCTGGCATCGGAGTCGTATCCGGAGGCCGAGCCTCTCCTGGAAGTGGCCATGGAAAAGGGAAGGCTGGTGCGCCCTCCGGATAATTTGCAATCAATCCGAGAGCGTTTTGAAGGCGAATGGAGCAGACTTCCCCTTTCGTGCCGAGAGCTCAAGCCATCGAGTCATTTTCCGGTCCGGATCAGCCATCTTCTCCAGTCGCTGGATGATCGCATCGCCGAAGAAAGAGAGCTGGAAGAGGTCAAGGGGAAAAAGGTTTCCTCCTCGGGCTGAGACGAAGCCTGCCGCCGTCACACGTGGCGGGATGCGACAATCCCCCTCTCCTGCCTGCCCCGAGAATGCAAGGGACCGTGGGTCAGGATTCACTTTCCGATAGCAAAGTGTCTGGCTTGAAACCCGATCGGCAATCTTAATTTGGGGGTGAATCGACCGCGGTCCAAGGTCGCTAGTGCAACCGCCGCCAAATGAGTATCCAGCGTTTATCGGAAATGCCGGGAAGTGAATAGGCGTAATCTGCATGGAAGGTCATGCCTTCCTCTTCCATGTTGCCGAGAGAAAGACCCTTCTCCATTTCGATACGAGCACGGGGACCTGCCCACCAGGCGAAGAATCCTCCCCTTCCCAGCGCCTTGCTCAGGCGCATGAGGTGCTCCCTTTCGAGGCGGATAGCGCGCATGGTAATGAGGTCGAAAGGTTGCGCAGGTAAAATCCCTTGGAGTTCCTCCAGATCCTCCCACCTCCCCTTAATTGGCCAAGTGT
>JAAYUJ010000611.1 GCA_012517775.1 Deltaproteobacteria bacterium | reverse complement strand
TGTCCGGTAGTCCCAAGGTCGATGCCTGCGTGAAGCTCTTGGAGAAGCTGGAGTCGCAAGGACTTTTGAGTCTGCCTCAGAAGCATTCGGCCTCGCCCAAGGAACAGAGAGTGCCTTGTCCGACTGAGAGGACGGAACCGCGGACACAAGTAGCATGCAGGTTGGCAGAGGTGGGAGTTCTTCGCCTGGAGGTGGTAAGGGGAAGGGAAGAGACGGAGATTTGGAATGAATATGTTCACCGATACCACTACCTGGGCTACAAACAACCATTTGGCTGTTTTACACGGTATTTTGTAGAGAGCGATCATGGCAAGCTGGGCTGTCTGCTGTTTTCGGGGGCTGCCAAGGCATTGAGGGAGAGAGATCGTTGGATCGGTTGGAGCGAGAATTCGCGCCTGAGGAATCTGGGATGGATTGTAAACAATACCCGATTCGTGATTTTCCCGTGGGCGAAGGTGAAGAATTTAGCCAGTCATGTGCTGGGTCAGGCGGTGAGGCGCATACGGGATGATTGGGAGGAGAGGTGGGGTTACCGGCCGGTATTGTTGGAGACGTTCGTTGATCCACTGTTTTTTGATGGGACCTGCTATCGGGCTTCCAACTGGCAGTATCTTGGGATGACGACGGGAGAAGGACTTGTTCGCAAGGGCAAGAGATACGCGACGAGTCCGAAGAAGATTTTTGTGAAGCCGCTTGCGGCTGATTTTCGCACAGTGCTTTGCTCATAGAACGGTCGGGAGGGCAGCACGATGAGCAAACCCAGCCGTCGTCCGAACCGCGAGGAGATCAAGGCACAGAGGAAGGAACGGAAGCGAGCTCAGAAGGCGCTACGCGAGGAGCTGAAAGGAAAGGGATTCAACATTTCCTCCCACTCCACGATCTCCAACCACAAGTGCGAATTCAGGAGCGTGGAGGAGGAGAGTGCGGCACGCAATGAGGCGGTTTTAGAGCAGTTGAAGGTTTTCCGCGGCAAGCTGCCGGTCCTGCTGCGTCGGCTCTCCAAGATCCCTGACCCGAGAAATCCCAAGAAGACGAAGCACAAGCTCACGGTCTTGCTGATGTGCGGAATCCTTGTGTTTGTATTGCAAATGAGCTCCTCTCGCGAGGCGACGAGGGAAATGAGCCGCCCGATGTTTTGGAAGAACCTTAAATCTGTCTTTCCGGAACTTGAAGACGTGCCCCACCATGATACCCTCAAACGTCTTCTGGAACAGATCGATGTCGGTGAGATCGAGAGCACTCAGATAGAGTTGGTCCGGGAATGGATAAGAAAGAAGAAGTTTCGTCGCTACTTGATAAATGGCTGTTACCCTATTGCCATGGATGGAACGCAGAAGCTCGCTCGCCACTGGCTTTGGGACGAGGAGTGTTTGGAGAGAACAGTAGGGTCGGGCGAGACGTCAAAGAGGCAGTACTATGTTTACGTTTTACAGGCCAACCTGGCATTCCAGGGCGGACTGAGCATTCCCTTGATGAGTGAGTTTCTGACCTACCTGCAAGACAGTTCCGTTAACAGTAAGCAGGACTGTGAGCTCAAAGCATTCCATCGGCTGGCCGCACGCATAAAAGAGGCATTCCCTGCCCTGGGGATCATTGTACTTATGGACGGTCTTTACCCCAATGGCCCTGTTATGGAGCGGTGCCGCCAATACGAGTGGCAGTACATGATCGTTTTGCAGGACAAATCCTTATCTACCGTGCATGGTGAATTTGACGCCATAAGCGAGCTCGAGCCCAAGAACCGGTATACCAGTTTATGGGGCAACAGAAGGCAGAGGTTCAGATGGGCAAACGGTATCGAGTACAGCTTCGGTTCGAATGGAAAGAAGCGAGAGATGATCCATGTGGTTGCATGCAAGGGGAGTTGGCAGGAAATCGAAAAAGGAGGCACGCAGATTGTTCAAAAAAGCGGGCGACATTTGTGGGTATCCAGTGAGCCTCTCAACAGGTTGAACCTGCACGAGCGATGCAACTTGGGTGCACGCTCCCGCTGGACTATCGAGACAGGCTTTCTTGTGGAAAAACATCATGGCTATCAGTACGAGCACTGTTTCTCGTATGACTGGAACGTCATGAAGGGGTACCACTACCTCATGCAAGTGGGCCACATGTTCAATGTCATGGCTCGATACTCGGAGAGGCTTGTCAGGATCGTCAAAGATACGGGTATCAGAGGCTTGATCCGCTTCGTTCGTGAAAGCATATCCAGCCCCTGGCTGGATCGAGATTGGATCAAGGAGCAACTCGCTGCGCCATTTCAACTTCGCCTGGTATAGGAACGATCGAATCATCAGTGAGCCCAAGATCCTGGAGCCTCAATGGGAAAAGGGAACCCATGCTCACTCTTGCAGAAAAACCCCCAGTCTTGCAGCTCCGGCGATACTGAGGCTCGGCATTCTACGTGGAAGGTGACCTTCTCGAGGGTCTGACCGCCCAAAGGATCGCCGAAAATGGACGCCAAGACC
>JAAYUJ010000086.1 GCA_012517775.1 Deltaproteobacteria bacterium | reverse complement strand
GTTCCTTGATGGTCTGACGAACATCATACCGTTGTTTCACGACTTGGTGGGCATTGTTTCCAAATGCTTGCCCCCTTTCAGGATGGCGAAGCAGAAAATCCAGGGCCGTTGCCAGCTCACGGGAATCACCCGGCGGAACCAGGAGCCCGGATACGCCGTTTTCGATCACCGCTGCATTGCCAGGTATGGATGTGGCCACCACGGGCCTGCGGCTCGCCATGGCCTCCAGCAAAGCGAGCGACGTTGCCTCGATCAGCGAAGGGAGGACAAAGACATCACTAATGGCTAACAGGGCCGCCACGTCAGGCCGGCTGCCAAGGAACAGGACACGGTCCATCAAGTTCAATTCCTGGCATTGTCTTTCCAAGCTCTTCCTTGATTCACCATCCCCAACTAGGATCAGTTTCAGCTCACTCCATCCGCGGGTCAACTCGAGCATCGCATCGAAGAGAATCTTGTGCCCTTTGCTCTGCACAAGTCTCCCCACGCATATCAGTACTTTGTCCTGCGCCTCTATTCCGATGGCCGATCTGAGCCCAATGGAAGGCTGCTTCGTTTCAAAAGCATCGACATCGATGCCGTTCAAGATCACCCGGATCTTATCAGGCTCAGCATTAAACTGTTCTCTCACCTTGCGGGCCGAATCCTCGGAAACGGCCACGATGTAGTCGACCCACTTTCTGTAATACAGTTTAGTCGCGAGAACCCGCAATTTGTTCCTAGTGTCTCGGGGGCGGCGAGGAGGAAGGAAATCGGTTGAGTGAATCGTTGTGATGACCTTTTCAACCTTACACCACCGTCCCACCAGAGTTCCGATGAAGTCCGAATCAGAGAGATGGCACTGGATCACGTCGATCTTCCTCTCCTCACAAATCTCCCGAAGATCTTGGATGGACTCCAGAGCATACTGAAGGAACTGTGGAAAATGAAGTATCGACGGGCGTGATCTTTCGAAACAGATCACTTCAGCCCCCGCTGCCTCCAAAGGGCCCTTGAGGTCATTTCCCGGCTGCAGGGAGCAGATGATCAGCCTGTATTGATCCGCTGGGGAATGGGAGGAGAAAAGTACCAGGAGTCTCTGGGCTCCACCGTATTCCAGCGTGTCAATGACATGAAGAATCTTCCTCGGGGTACATCCCATAGGCAATCATCCACTCATGGAGGCAATGGACATCGGGTTCGCTGGAGGGAGGCGTGCTTCATTTTTGGCGACTATCCTGATTCCCGTCGGGCACGTACCGTCTCTTCAGCTTTCTGTCGTCAGATCGAGGAACTAAGGTATCGGCGCTGCCCGGACATCTTGTCGCACGCTGCCTCAAAACTTGCTTGAAACCCACTACCGCATGAAGCGATATATCCTTCCCGGGACAGGATACTCCCGATCATTCAGGATAATCCCGCTTACTGCGATGCCATTTTCCGTCATTTTGTCCTTCACAAGTTTCAGGACTTCCCTTCGAGAGAAAGCATAACGGCAAACCAGGATCACCTGGTCGACCAGCCTTGCAAAGATGAATACACTTGGATACATAGTTGCAGGGAGTCCATCGTAGATTACAAGGTCAAAATGCTGACGACAGAATTGAGACATCGCTTCCAGGGACTCTTTCCTCGCTATGATACCGCTCACCCGCCCTCTTGACTCCGCCGACCCTGCGGGAATGACAAAAAGATTCTCGTGCTCGGTCTTTGCAATGAGAGATTCCAGGGTCTGACTGCCTAAGAGATACGAAGCGAGACCGGGATGGCCAGGGATATCGCAGACATGCCGACTTTTTTCCAGTTCCTCCACACCAGTGTCCACATAGAGTACTTTCATGGAGTATTCAACGGAAAGGAAAAGTGAAAGGTGAAAGGAGACAAAGGTTACTCCCTCACCGTGGCTCCCTCCACAAAACAGCATACTTTTCGGTTTCTCGCCTCTTTGAAGGATGACATTGCCCCAAATCCCTTCAAGGTATCTCCTCATCTTCTCGATAACGGGCAGGTAGGAAACGCTTACTCCCCTTGTGTCACACACCGGTCCCAAACGGACGTCAGCCGCCTCAGAACGTGAGGGGTCCGTGCCCTGGATTTGAGCACGATCCTGGTAAACAACAGAAGGAGCCTCACTTTCCTCCGTGGTGGCTGACGACTCCCCGCCTACTTTCTTCTTTGTCTTCTTGTACGCTTCTTCATAGATGCTCATATGCCGCTCGCCTCCCACCTCTCCGTGATGTTATCCCAAAAGCCCTCCAAAAATAGTATATCAATTCCAAAAATGAAGCAGAATAATAGACACAATTGATATTGGGAGGTATGGGAAAAGGATTGGCTTTAAATCGATAGAGAGTCTGATACATATATTCAATCTCACACTAATCTTAATACATACCGATCATAGAGTGAATTCACTATGCCAGCCAATGTGAAAAAAACAGCATTTACAAATAAGAAGTAAGATGGTTCTACAAAAAGGTTGGTAATTATGTAAGCACAGAAAATATTAGTAATAATAATCAAGAGATTGATATTAATATTTCCTGTCTCTTCTAGGTATTTGGAAAGGCTGAACAACCTCTTGAATAAAAGTATAAGTATCGAAATATATACGGAAACTCCAACTAAACCCAATTCTACAGCCATTCCAATAAGGTGATTGTGTTGGGTTTGTTCCGTGTAGCTGCCGGCGAGGGAGAAGCGTCCCCTGAAACGCTTGATGGACTCTGGAATGAACCGGGCAAGGCCGACCCCCACGAAAGGTTGATCGCCAATCATCTCCAGCGACCTCTTAGTGAGTGACATCCGCACTTCGACTTCCTGTGTCTGCATGATCCCACCACCTCTTCGCTCTGATGAGAGAATCCTGGGGGAGAGAATCATGAGGCACACAAGAGCAGCAGCCACCGGCAGTGCAAACCGCTTCCATTTGAGAGTTGGCGTCTTATAAAAGATCAAAAGCGATCCGAGCGCCACCAGGAAACTGAGATAAACCGATCGAGTCTGGGTAAAAAAAACTGCGGGAAAATACAGCAGGAGGAGAAATACATTGATGATCCCCGCGAATCCGACCTTCATGGATTGGAGATAGAACCCACTGAGGAAGCCGATGGTCAGGGCCAAACCGTTGAAAGCCGCATTCAGAAAAGGTCCTCTTGCCCGATCAAGATGCAACCATATGGTGGGATCATTGATATAGCGCGGAAAAACAAACTGCCTCAGATCCAAGAATTCAAAGAATGCTGTAACACACAGGTAAACCCCAAAATAGAAAAGAGTGTGAAAGATGAAAGTCAAGTCCTTTTCCGTGATGACGTAGTTCTTTGCATAGAGAAAGACTAGGAACGGAAAGCAATACCCGTTCAAGAAAACGTTCCATGGTGAGGGAAACCGTGGCATTGCCTCCTTAAATCCGTGCTGGATCATAGATCCCAAGCAGACCAATAAGAAGAGGAACATCAGCAGTTCAATGGACCAGTTTTCCCGAAGTCTGACTCTGCCGGAAACGACACCGAATCCCAGAATAGCCAGGAGAACGAAAAAAATGATGCGGTCGATCGTAATGTCGAACAGGCCCGGAGGCCGCAGGGCAAAAAAATAGGGGCCCCAGACCGCGGAGGCGACCAACCAGAACCCTAGGACCATGACTGGGATTCCAGGGTGTTGTCCCTCCTCGGTGATGCGTTGTCTGGATAAGAGAACGATGATGACGATCGCACTGAGGGAAAGAATGATTATTCCAATCAGAATCGGAATCATCGCATCATCCGATCTTGGGGAGGGACCCCAAATAGCGTAGCTTGAGGTATTGCTCGATATCAGCCGGCTTCTTGATCGTATGGTCTAAGTAGTCCATTGTGAGGGCGCAGGCCACCCCGAGAATGATCCCCGCCAGAAATCCAAGAAGAATGATAAGGAGCCGATTGGGTTTGGATGGTTTGACTGGAAGCTGCGGCCCGTCGACAAGAGTGAGGTATTGTTTTTCCTGGTTCAGGGCACTGGCCATTCGCGCCTGCTCCATCTGACCTCGTACCTGCGCATATAAATCCTTCGCTATGGAATACTCCTGTTTGAGATGAAGGTACTCTGATTTCTGCTGGGCCGTCTCCCTCACCTGCTCCTCCAGCCGTTGAATTACCTTCTCCAGTTCGAGCATTCGCGCCTCTATGGTGGACGCAGTGATCTTTTGAGCTCGAGAGAGTCGTTCCATTTCCTCCTTCAAGGAATTCAAATTGAGGTTCAATTCCTTTTCCACGCGGCGTAATGGGTCGTAGTCCTTGGTGAATTGAGGTCGCATTTCATTCAGCTGAATCTGGAGCTGAGCGACCTTGTTGCGGTATGCGGTGATCGTCCGCCCCGGTGAATCCATTTCCGTCGGGATGACGGGAATGGATCTTGACTCAAGCTCTTTGTCAATGGAATCGATAGCGCTTTTGATGCCGGCCAATTCCTCCTGCATTTCGTGGTACTTGCGTAGAGACTGGTTTAAGAGTGCGTTGGCACCGACTTCGATGTTCGTCTTTCCCGACTCGAGGTTCAGGATCTCCACAAGTGTCAGGGCATGGTTTGTCTCATAGTCTCTCAGCTTCTTTTCCTTTACCAGCATGTCCCGGTATAGACTCTCGACCTGCTGCTTGAAAAAGTCATAGGAATAGTCCGTCTTTGACTTGGAAAGCTCGGTGTAGGCGCCAAGGTACGCTTCTGAAACGGCTTTGGTGAATTCGAGGGCTTTCTTCGGGTCACTGTCTTGGTAACTCACATAAAAAACATTCGAACCCTCGAAGGTTTCTCCTCCAGGAGGAGTTACCTCCATGCGTTCTTTCATCTTTTCAATCACTTTCGGCAGTCGGTCGGCTGAAATCCCCGGATAGACCTCCTGGACGGCTCTGCTCAGAACGCGATGTGAGAGGATCAGTTCCTTCTGGTCCATGAGGTACCGGGCCATTCTATTCTTGTAGTCATAGAATGCCTCTCTCTGAAGGGGATCCAGCGACTGCGGGATGTTCAGGGAAAAGCTGGCCGAAGTGCGGTAAATGGGTGGAAGCAGGATGGCGATCAGGGCTGTGAGAATAACCAGAGTTAGAAAAACGAAAATGACTATGTTCGAGCGGTCAAAAAGGATGAAAATGAAATCCCTCAAGGAGTTTTGCATTTCACGTTCTAAGTATCGGTCTTCTCGTTCCATAATGGACTTCCGCTGCTGAGTGTTTTTGTAGTTTGCCCGACAGGCTATTCCATCATCCGGATCATCGATCTGCTGCAGGGCAAACGCAACGATGAGCCTTCATGCCTACAGTTCACCCGCATACAAATCAATGTTGAATACTGTCTGGAAGGGAAAAACAGCGTACAAGCCTTTCGTGAAGATCTTTTCGACGAGATCGTTGAACTTGTCGAGAGGTCCTCGCGGCACATAGACGATATCTGCGGGTCTAAGGGTGAGATTGGGATGACTGATCCCCTTCTCCAGGACCGTTTCCAGGTCCACCTTGAATGCTATGGGACGTTCAAGACCATCATTGCGGAAAACGACCACCTCTCTCAAGAAAGCACTCTTTTTGTGGCCATTGGCCATGGCAATCGCATCCACGAGATTGACCCGCTGGGGCATCTCATACGCCCCAGGCTTTTCCACCTCACCCACGACATAGAATTTAGCGTTGTGGATTTCCAGCAGTATGAGGGTCGCATGAAGATTCCTGATGAAAGCCGAATACCTGTTGTTTACCATGTTTTCCAGTTCATTGAGTGAGAGGCCTTCAGCCTGCATGTTCCCAATGATGGGAAAGGCGATTCGGCCGTCGGGGGTTACTGGAGCGATCTTGCTCTGCCCGCGCGGAGCCGTTGTGATGGCTTTTTTCAGCTCATCGATCTTTGTATTGAATTCCTCCAGCGCCACCGTAATGGATGGATTGCTGATATAGGCACTGTACTTCTTGTTGAGCAGAGCCGCCAGATCCCTGGGTGTCTTGGATTCCGCAGCGACATCGCCGATCACGGGAACTGTTATCTTGCCGTCGGTTCTGACAACTACTGTAGTGCTGAACTGGGGATGGAAGGGAAACGTAATGCTGATCTTGTCCTGAACTTCTAACCGGTAATCTTCTGGAGTCCTTTCATAGCGAATGTGATAGACGATTTCCACCACGTCGCCCGGGCCCATCCTGTAGGCAGGAACGTTGGGCACGGGAATATCCTCCACTAGCTTATGATCAGGGTGAGAGGCGGCCTTTTCGTGCGTAATTTTCAGATTGTCTTCAAGCTGGTGGAATTTTATCACGTCCTCTTCAGTCCTCACGGTCAATGCGAATTGTTCTTCCCGTTCAGGCGTGTGAGAGCAAGAGCACAACAGGGAGACAACCAGAGCAGCTCCCACACAAAGGCATGGCCATATTCTCTTTTTCATTTCTTAACTCACCTCTTGCCAGTTGTTAGAGGCACACTCTCAATAACAAACGAATTCAATTGAAACCTGGCAACAGCAGAAAACACCTAACAG
>JAAYUJ010000610.1 GCA_012517775.1 Deltaproteobacteria bacterium | reverse complement strand
GAGACTCTCATTTTCGCCCGATAGACGACCTTGTCCTCGTCGAGTTTCACGTCAAGCTCCGACACCTCGGCCACCCTGAGGTTTCTCAGGGATTTTTTCGCCGTCGCCAGCACTTCCTTCGCCGCCTCTTCCCATGAAACTTCGCTTGTCCCAACCAGTTCGATCACTTTGTAAACGCTCATTTTCATCCTCCTTTTCTGAATGAAGGGCCACCCAGTTCGTGCCGGACTCAATCCGCGGCACGCCACATTCTTTCACACCATTCATCATGCATGGCAGGTCATTTGGCAAATTTCATCGCCGAACCCGGCACCCCTGGAAAGTGAGGCTATTGCCCCAGCTTCTCCACTCTGATGCGCGTACTGATCTTATTGCTTATGCCAGAATCTTCGCCATGCTGGTATTCGGCATAAGCTTCCAGTTCGTTGTAGAATTGCTCCACGTTCTGAGCCCTTATCTTCGCTGTAAACTGCCCCGGCCGACCGTATTGAATATTCTCCACGTTGGCACAGAAAAGAGGGGAAGACTCCGCGTAAGGTCCTTCAGCCAACCATCGTGTGCAAGCCGAATCGATGCCCTTGTCCGTTTGAGCCTCCCAGGAATAGCAGTAGAGGGAAGGCGAAGGCAGGGATGCTTTTCCGGAGAGCCATCTGAAACAAACTCTCCTGATCCGGGGCTCCCCCATCGCTTCGAAAGTGAATACAACCTCATACGGCAGATCTTCGCCTATAGTCTCGGCGACCTGCATGCTCAACAGACGCAGTTCGCCGCTTGCGATCGGCATCTTCCGGAATTTGAAAGTGGGTTCAATTTCGGCACATGAACAGAAGATAAGGGCAACAATTCCAAAGAGATAAACGAGCTTCGCCACACTTTTCATATCCTCTCCACGAGCGAAACATTGATTGAACAGCGATGCAATGAATGACGAATCTGGGCACGTTGCCTATGGGTCGGCAATTCCCAGTGTTTCTGCTGTTAGTTCCACCAGTTGACGCAAGCTCCGAACACCCTTGCTCTTCAGGAATCAGATGGATCTTGGGTCGATTGCCCGATCTGTATTATTGGAATAAATATATCACATCTGTCCCTCAAAAGAAATGAGAAGTACCCAGTCACCAGGAAGGTTTTCTTCCATCCCTTCCCAGGCTTTCTTGCCCCCGTTACATGAAGCCTTTATTCACGGCCGTCTCTGAGCTCAAAGAACCATATCGGCTCCACAAGGGATGCTTCAGTTTGTCCCGCAGCATCCCTATGACAACAGCGAGTCCTGGAAGATGCACCCCCGTCCGGACCCCCATGGATTCAAACAGGTTGACCATGTCTTCCGAAGCAATGTTCCCGGCGACCCCTGGAATGAACGGACAGCCACCCAACCCACCGCAGCTCGCGTCAAAGCGCCTGACCCCCACATTCCACGCTGCATAGGCATTAACAAGACCGAATCCAAGGGTGTCATGCAAATGGAGGGTGATGGGAGTATCACAAATGTCTCTAACTCTTCCGATCAATTCAATCACTTGAGGTGGATGTGCAAGACCTGCGGTATCCGCCAGGTTGATTTCATCCACTTCCATTTCGGTGAAAGCCTGAACCAGGCGAAGCACCCTCTCGGGTGGAACCATCCCCTCCAATTGACACCTGAACGCGTTCATGATACCACCCTGAACCGCCATACCATGTGATTTCGCCATTGGGATGGCCCTGAACGCACTGCGGATTCCTTCCTCCACCGAACGGTTTGTGTTTTTCCGACTATGCGTGTCGCTTGCAGAGACGAAGTAGGACACATGTTTGATCCCGCTTGCCAAAGCACGACCCATTCCACATTCGTTCAAAACGAGCGCCGAATATACTGTCTTCCCATTATGGGGAAGCTGATCAAGAATCTTCTCCGTATCGACCATCTGGGGAACCTTGCGGGAATCCACAAAAGCACCGATCTGTATGCGCTGAAAACCGCACTCGGCAAGGGTCTCGATCAGCGAAATCCGTTCATCCAGTGAGAACCATGCGGATTCATTTTGAATACCGTCCCTGGGAGAGTTTTCCTCAATAAACACAGATTGATGTGTTTCCAGCACCATTTTGGAGCTCCAGCCTGAAAGCCTATACGTCCATCGAACTCATCCCCGGGCGGGAAGAGTCCCTAGAGACCGAAAATCCGTCCGCAGCTCAGGTGTTCCTTCTTATCGTTTTTCACCTCTTGTCCTACAGGGGGAAAAGCACCTGAAGGACTTGGTCAATGCACCGCAACTCCTTTTCGACCATTGCACATTCCTCCCGATTCATTCGCCCATCGTCCTTGAGCATGGATAATTCCGCAAGATTCTCCTGCAGGCAATCAACGGCTCCAGAGACATTGAGGTCGTCGTTCATGTGCACCCGAAAACGAGGAACCAGAGAATCGATGAGGCTCTCAACCTGTTGGTCCACACACCGGGCAGGATTTTCTTCGGATGGCCTCAAACAGACCTTCCTTGCGACATCTCTGATGCAATCCAGCTTCTTCGCCTTATGGGCGACATCTCGGTCAGTCAGGTTGATTCTCTGTCTGTGATGTCCGTAAATCAGATAGAAGCGGATATGCTCTCCACTGTACCCCTGTTTTTGAAGGTCTTCAGGGTAGACAATGTTTCCGACGCTCTTGGACATCTTCTTGCCATTGACAAGAAGATGCTCCCCATGAATCCAGAAACTGGCCAGTTCCGTCCCCGAAATCCCCTCGACCACAGCAATGTTGTAGTCATGATGCCTGTAGAGATTGTCTATGCCCCCGCATGCTATATCAAGCGAATATCCGAGATGCTCAGTAATGATAGCCGGATCCTGGATATTCCATGACGGCCTTCCCTTTCCTATCTCTGTCTCCCAGTATACCGTATCTCCCGGTCGGAAACCGTGCCAGAGGATGAAGTCTCCAAGGTTCCATCGCCTGCCCGGATAGGTGTCTTTGTAAAAACGTCTTTTGGAACTTGGCCACCGGCTCATGTCAAGGCCGAAAAGCCTCCCGAATCCATCAAATTTCATCGGATCATAAAAAACATCGTTTCCATGTCGGTAAGCATACCCTTTTTCCATAAGGATCTTGATCAGTCTGACCGCCTGTTCGATGCTGGTGGAGGACCGGTGCAAGGCTTCGGGAAGCCTTATGCGCAACAGAGACGACTCTTCATGGAATTGAGCGGCCTTCTGAGCTGTGAGGCTTTGAACAGTCATACCCTCTTTCTCTGCTTCCGCTATGGCCTTGTCCTCCACATCCGTCATATTCATGAGTCGGAGGACACGATAACCCAGATGTTCCAGATAGCGCTGCAGAACGTCTTCCCACGAGAAGGTTCGGTAATTGCCGACATGTGGCCTCCCATAGATTGAAGGACCACAGGTAAACATCCGCACAACTCCGTCTTCACGACTCTTGAACACCTCTTGTCGTCTTGTCATGGTGTTGTATAGCTGAAGCATTGCTGTATAACCCTCCAAATTTCCAACGTCACTGTCCGCATTCTCCCTCTTCATTCAGGACAAAGACCCCAGAATCAGAATCATGCATCGACGAAGCATCTTGAATTGCAAATCTATTCTCTTCTCTCCTCATCGCTCCTTTCAATTTCATCGATCAGCACCTTGTCGACACGACGGCCGTCCATATCCACAACCTCAAATCTCAGGCCGCAGACCTCCAAATGATCACCCGTAACCGGTATACGACCCAGGTAGGTCATGACAAATCCGCCCAGTGTGTCGAAATAGCCTGCCTTATCACCGGGCAGGTTCTTGATGTTAAGGATCGCCTTCAATTCATCCACCGGAAGCATCCCGTCAACAAGCCATGACCCGTCCTCGCGCTGCATGACTCTGGGCTCCTCAATCTCATCAGGGGAAGGGATGACCCCGATGATAGCCTCTAGAACGTCGGTCAGCGTGACCAGTCCCTCTATGGTGCCATATTCGTCGACGATGAGGGCCATCTGCTGCCCCGACTCCCTGAATACTTCCAGAACCTTGAGCACATGCATGCTCTCCTGCACAAAGAGGGGCTGTTTCACGCAAGATCCGAGGTCGAACGGGTAGCCCGTGAGAGAACGGTTTAACAGGTCTTTTACATGCACCACGCCGAGAATGTTACCAAGACGTCCCTGTGAGACAGGAAACCGGGAGTAAGATGTCTTGATGATTCGACGCCGATTCTTTTCCGGACTGTCATTGATATCGAGCCATTTGATCTTCCTTCGTGGAGTCATGAGCACTCCGACTCTCCGGTCGGCCAATCGAAATACCCTCTCCACCATATCCTGCTCTGCCTCCTCAAAGACTCCGGCATCTGTCGCCTGATCAATCAACACTCTGATTTCTTCCTCTGTCACGGGGGGTTCCTCAGTAGGACGCATGCCCACTATTCGAAGCACCAGATCCGTTGAGGAACTCAGCAATCTGATTACAGGAGCAGCGACCCTGGAGAGCATTCTCATGAATGGGGCCATTAGCAGGGCAAACCGTTCCGGGTGATTCAGGGCAAGACGCTTTGGAACCAATTCGCCAATGACCAGAGAAAGATATGTGATGCCTACCACGATAATGCCGAAGGCGACAGCAGGACTATAGGGAGCAATGACATCGAAGCGGCTGAGAAAACCAGACAAGCGCTCAGCGAGAAAAACCCCGCTGAGCGCTCCACTCAGAACGCTCACCAGAGTGATCCCGACTTGAACCGTGGAAAGAAAAAGGTTGGGAGAATCGGCAAGATTCAAAGCTACTCGTGCCCGGTTGTTCCCGTCTTCGGCCAGCTGTTTCAGCCTCACTTTTCTAGCTGAAATAACTGCGATTTCAGACAACGCAAACATGCCGTTCGCAATGATGAGTGCAAAAACGAAAAGAACCTCTAAACCTCCGAAGGACATGGTCCCTTTCCTCGAATGAGATTGATCGATGCTACACCACAAAAGGGCTTAATTTGCAGCGGACATCGAGCGAATCGTCGCCGTCACTGGGCACTTTTCCCTCCTCCAGTCGGTCGATGCCAACTCTCTGCAGGACCGACCGATCAGAGGGATCACCTCTTATACGTGGGCAAGTATACCCGTTAAGGAAAAGAAATCTCATTTTCATTACAGCCTTCGATACGTTGCTCAGGGTGAGCGTGGCTACTCAATGAGTGCGGGTCACGTCTGCTTCTCAGGTTGGGATACCAATCCCGACAACCGGGTGCAAACGCTTTCGGGATTGGAATCCCGACCTACTCATTGAGTACGCACGAGCAAGAGGAAAACTCAGTGCGTTCGTACTGAGGCATCGAAGCACGCATGCATCCATTCAGCCTCAACAAGTATAGATGCGGGAGTATCATTGGGTTGGAACATGCCTCTCAAGGTGTTTTTCGCAACAGAGCGGCCGTCAAGCCAGGCAGAGGGTGTTGCCGAATGACGCACTGGGCAGGAACTCAGTCCTCTTGCACAGAGCGAGCGCATGTACATCGGTAAGAGAAGCCATTTTTTACCATAAGCCGCCAGGAGTTAACGTTCAGGGAATGAATTCGACGGATTTCCTGGCGGCAAGTGACTAGAGGAGGGTGATGGAACTCGCCTGCAAACCCTTCTCCCCTTCCCTTTCCACATACTGTACGGGTGTCCCCGCCTCAAGATCTTTGAACTTGCCGTTGAGAAGGGCATTCTCGTGGAAATAAATCTCCCTCCCATCCGCTGTAACGAGAAAGCCGTAACCCTCGTCATGAAAAACCTTTCCGACTTGGGCAACCGGTTTCTCTTCATGGTGTTTGACTTCCCCTCGTTGTCTTCCGGCAAATTCTTTAAGCTGCCTTTCCGCCACCTCAAATGAATTGAAAATGGCAACATAGAGATCTTCGCCCGGCTCACGTCTCACGATGACCTCCCCCCCAGGCACCGTCAAATCGAGACGCACATCATAGAACGTTCCGCTGCGTTGACTTCGATGCGGAATGTCTATTGTGACACGACATCGGATAATATCATCATACAAATTGTCGAGCTTCTCAGCCTTGTCCCGAATCAACTCCCGTAATTCTTCGGATAGCTCGACTTTTCTGCTGCTGATCTCCAAAGGCATCTTCATAGAACCGATTCTCCTCTCAAACACGTATCAAATTTTCCACGCAGCATGAAAATGGCATATATATAATAACACTGAGTGTCAAAACTCCGGATCAGACCTTTCCTTCTTCAACGATGATTTGATTTGAATCTCGGAATGCAACGTCCTGTGCACCGGGCATCGATCTGCAATTTCCAGCAGCCTTTGTCGCTGCCCTTCATCCAAAGGCCCCATGATTTCAATCTCCCGATCAATGGCATCGACCTTGCCCCTCTTCGTTTCACACTGCTCGCAATCCTCAGCGTAAACCTTGTCATGCTGCAACCTCACAACGACCGATTCAAGGGGCCACTCTTTACGGTCCGCATACATGCGCAGCGTCATGGACGTGCATGCTCCCAACGCGGACAAAAGAAGAGCATAGGGGTTGGGGCCGGTATCGGCGCCTCCCAGGGGAATGGGTTCATCCGCCATCAATTTGTGTCTCCCCGCAAAGATCTCCGTCTGATACCCCCTCTTTCCCGTCCGGACCACAACGCGGTTATCCTTCAGATCCCTCTGGACTTCGGGGGACTCCACGCCGCCCAGATACCTTGAGGCCCAGGCCGCGAGGACGGAGCCAACATACTGGGAGTCTGCACGATCGCTCAAGAGATGGTCCGCATTATCAAGCGAAACGAAGCTCTTGGGATGCTTTGCAGCCTGAAAGATCCGTGTCGCGTGCTCGATATCGACAACCTCATCCCGTGGAGAATGAAAAATAAGGAGTGCCCTATCAAGCTTCTCGACCGTGCGCTGCATGCTCTCAGGGTCGAGATGCTCGACCAAACGATTGCCCATTGAAAAACCCCTATCCCCAAGGGTCATTTCATAGCTCTTGCCACTCGTCTTTTGATCTTTTCCATTTTTCAAATACCCAGGCAGATGGGCGAAATCCGCAGGAGCACCTATGGTCGATATGGCCGTGGAGGAGGGTATATGAACCGCCGCCTTCAGAACAGCAGCCCCCCCAAGGGAATGGCCGATGAGAAGCTTGGGGGGCTGGTATTCAGACTTCAGGAAATCTGCTGCTGATAGCAGATCCTCCACATTGGTCGCAAAATCTGTGGAATAAAAGTCCCCTGCGCTCTCACCCAGTCCGGTAAAATCAAAACGGAGAACACCGATCCCTTCGCGAGTCAGAGATCTGTTGATGTTAAGTATGGCGTTGAGGTTCTTTGTACAGGTGAAGCAATGAGCAAACAGGGCATAGGCCCTGGGCTTCACACCCGCCGGCAGGTCAAGGCGCCCTGCTAGCTCTTCACCCCTAGCATTCTTGAACCTCACTCTCTCAAACTGCATGAAATCCTCGCACGCATCCGTTCATCTCGGTCAGTCGAAACGCAGTCATCTACCAGAACATACACAGAACCGTCCACCAAAAACCATCACATCACGAAAAAATATCCCCGTATCTTGTTGCAGATCCATCAAGCGCATTGTATTCAATAATAACCCCCGATGGAGACTTCTTATATTGCCTGAAGGCTGCCATTATTGAATCGACATGGAAAAAATCGAGCAGGAAATTACAGTTTTCACAATAAGCATTCTGTGAGCCTTCGCAACAGTGAAGAAAATGCGCCACGACAGAGTAAAAAATGGGAGGATCGATATTTCCTGCAAAAAGAATTGGCGATTTCTAGATTTCTCCGTTTTGTCAACCCGCTGACGGTCATCCTTCAAAACTGTGCTGCGGCATCTTGGGCAGTTTCGCTGGCCGGCGCTCGCGTCACCTCTCCATATGCAAAAGCACCTCAGGCAGAATAAGCTTCTTGACATCTTGTCGAGGTCTTCACTAGAATGGTTACCTAGTGGGTTCAGATGAGGCGCATCCATTGGGACGGAAACAGGAACGTATTTGAGGAGGCTAAGAGAATGAGAGGCGGAAAGTTTGTTTCTTGTATTGTCGTTGGAGCACTTGTCGTATTTACGGCAGCCTTCGTGGTGATGGCTCAGCAGAAAGCGGCGGATGAAATGAGCATCAAGGCCGCTTTGTGGCCGACCCCGACAAAGGCGGCGGTGAAGTTCACCCACAAAAAACATGCTGAAGATTACAAAATTGCCTGCACCGAATGTCACCACGTGTACAAGGACGGCAAGAACGTCTGGAAGGAAGGCGACCAGGTGGACAAGTGCGAAAAGTGCCACAATGAGCCTACGATCCAGGGCGAGAAGAAGCTGCCTCCGGAGCAGCAGAAGCTGAATCTCAAGCTTGCTTTCCACAACAACTGCCAGGGCTGCCATCAAAAGCATAAAAAGGAAAAACCCGACACTACAGCACCTGTGACCTGTGCCCAGTGTCATCCCGGTGCTAAAGAAGGCAGCTGAAAAGTCCCCGTTTCTCATATCGCATGAAACACAAAACCGCCTGTTTACCGCCCAGGCGGTTTTTTTGTTACAAAGCCCCCTGGTTTCCTTGCCCAGCGACTCCTCCTCGGCAATCGCAATAGGGCCGTCTCATTGAGCTTCCTGAAGACAAAAAAACAGGAGCCACTCACCCATGGTCGTTTCTGGGATGCGTGGCTCCAAAATAAAACAAAGTGAGGAAAACGGTATGCTCAGACTTCCTCTACGGTGATTGCACCCTGCTCACATACCTCCACACAGCTTTCACACCCGAGACATTCTTCCTCGTTGACAGGCTCAGCCTTGCCATCCACCAACTCATAGACATCCACAGGGCAAACATCTACACATTCGGCGTCGCCAGTGCACTTTTCCTTATTGACTGTAACCTTGAACATTTTCTTCTCCTCCGTTGTCGCTTGAAATCCTCTCTCGCATCCACATCGAGTCGCCCTAACCGAGAAAACCTGTCTTTACGGACCCATCCCGAGCCTCTCGGGACAAGAGTAGGTAACCAGAATTCGTCTCCCATGTCAAACGATATGCATGACCCTTCGGACAATTCCGGTCTGTACCGGAAGAAAGGCATTCTACTGCAAATTCGTCCCGTTACGAGCATTTCCGTAGTGTGCGAGAGGATTCTCGAAGCTATGAAGCTCCATATATGAAACAGGGATGAAAACACAAGAAGGCTTCAGGTGGCAGAGGCACCATCCTGAAGCCCTTGATGCGCTAATGACTAAACACAGCCTGTGGGCTTGGGCAAGCCGGCCATCTTACAGGCACCTTTGCCCGGTCCAGAGGGGAACAGTTCGTAGATGTACTTCAGCTTGTAGCCGGTCACCTTGGTGAGAATTCGAACCATGGGCGCGATGCCATGCTTCTTGTAGTAGTCCTGGAGAACATGGATGACCTTCCAATGCTCCTCGGTCAACTCCGTGATGCCCTCGGAAGTCTTGACGTAGTCAACCCACTCCGGACACCAGTTATCGAAACTGTTGATGAAACCATCTTCGTCCAGTTCAAAAGTCTTTCCCTTGAATTCCACTGTTGCCATGAATGTTTCCTCCTTCTAAACGGCAGTTAAATAGTCCTGCTCACGAGACATGCCTTTTTCGGTATCATTCTTGTGGTCTAAAGCATTGGCAGATCGCTGCAACTTATGGCTCAATGCGGCACCGACCAACGCTTCAGCCCACTCAGCATTTCCTACGGCATGAAGATGGGCATAACCAGCCAGGACATTCTTATAGCACAATCCATCCCTGCCCGCTACCATTCCATGCCCCCTTATCAATTTGAAAACACACTCGTTGGAGACATCATTTCCGATGACCCGCGAATAATGAAATTCGTGCCCTTTGAGCTTGGTGCCCACTGGAAAATACGGGTTTGCGGCGACACACTCCATGACCACGTACCCGTGCCCTTGAGGCTTCCCTTCCATAACCACTGCGTAGGGAAAGACGCCCGCCATGGGAAAGGCATTGTTCAGCTGACGGATCTCCCTGCACAGGAACATCAGTCCGCCACACTCCGCATAAACAGGCAGACCCTCCTCGATTTCTCTTTTCAACGATTCCTTGAACACACTGTTTCGGGCAAGAACCTCCAGGTGCGTTTCAGGAAATCCTCCTCCCACATACAGCGCGTCAACGGCAGGCAAAGGCCTTTCGTCAAAACTGGAGATCTCCAGGATATCAGCCCCCTTTTCTTTCAGTGCCTCCAGATTCTCAGGATAATAGAACTGGAAAGCGGCGTCACGCAGGACGCCGACTACCGGGCGACCGATTCCCTGGCGGGAACGTTCCAAAGCCTGATGTGAGAGGGGAATCCCCAGTGGGTCAGCACCCCTTGCCACATCAAGCAGGCCGCGGATATCCAGGTGTTCCTCAGCCATTCCCGCGGCAAAAGCCATCGCTTCAGTCCGGTTCGCCGCCTCCTGATGGGGCACAAGCCCCAGGTGGCGCTCGGGAAAAAAATTCCCTGCCTCCTTCGGCAAAACTCCCAGCACGGGAACCCCGCAACAGCTTTCGATGGACTCCCGCAGCACGTTTTCATGCCTCCTGCCGGCAACCTTGTTGAGAATGACTCCGGCGATACGCACTTCCGGATCCATCTTCTGACACCCAAAAATGAGAGCTGCTGCGGTCTTGGTCATCTTGGTCGCATCAAGCACGATAACGACCGGCGATCTCAGGAACTTGGCAAGCTCCGCGGTCGAATATGTCCCATGGAAATCCACTCCATCATAAAGTCCACGGTTTCCTTCAATGACACAGCAATCCCCCTTGAGGGATCGCCGGATGAAGGAATGGAGCATATCATGCGGTTCCATGAGAAATGGATCCAGATTATAGCAGGGAACTCCGGCAGCAAGTGACAGCCAGCCGGCATCGATATAGTCAGGTCCTTTCTTGAATGGTATCACCCGCAGCCCGAGTTCCTTGCACCAGGACGAGACAAGCCCGAGCGAAACGAGTGTTTTGCCTGAGCCTCCACGCAGGGCAGCAATTACAAGCCGCGGCTTTCTGAACAACATGAGGGTTGTACTCGTTGAAGGATGCCTCCTGCGGGTGCAGGCGGCATCCTGTGAAGGTCGAAAACCAAACGTTGCGGTCTCTCCCACGTCCCGTTACTCCCGCCTCTACCACCTGCGAGACAATCGATCTTCCCGTGCCTGTAACGTTGCAGAGCCGAGGGATTCGGTCCGGACAATTCACGCAACTAGAACTTGAACTGGGTCGTGGTTCTCCATGTGGTCATGGCCAATCGATAGTCATCGATATGCTCATGCTTGAACTCAATGCCGGTCCTCTCAAAGAAACGCTCCCACCCGATCCGGTTGATCCAGTCGCCGATGCGCTCATAGCGGCGGGCACCCGCAGCATATGTCTCGACGATCTTCTTGACCGTCTGGACCGTGGTCGGCCATCTGGGCGGTTCATTGGGGATGAACGGAACAGCGAGCTTGGAGAACATGGGCTGGGAAATGACGTTGGAGACCTTTCCACCCACCCAGAGGGCGATTCCGTCTCCTTCCCCGTCGGCCAGGGGAAGGGCGGGACACATGGTGTAGCAGTTTCCACAGAACATGCAGCGATTGTTGTTGATCTCGACGCTCTTGTATTCACCAACCTTCTTGGGCTTGATGGCAGCGGTGGGACAGGCGGCGATGACCAGCGGGATCTCACAAACATTTGCGACTCGGTCATGCTCAATGAATGGCGGCTTCCGATGCACACCCAGGATAGCGATATCCGAACAGTGGACGGCACCGCACATGTTGAGGCAGCATGCCAGGGCAATGCGCACCTGGGCGGGAAGCTTATGAGACACAAAGTACTCGAACAGTTCGTCCATTACCGACTTGACGACACCTGACGCGTCGATGGCGGGCGTATGGCAGTGTGCCCATCCCTGGGTGTGGACGATGTTGGTGACACTGTGGCCGGTTCCGCCGATGGGAAACCAGTTGCCGCGACTCTTGAGATCGTCGAGCAGAGGCTGCAGCTTGTTCTTGTCGCTCACCAGAAACTCGACGTTGTTCCGAGTGGTGAAACGAAGGTAGCCGTCGCAATACTTATCGGCAACCTCGCAGATGTCCCGGATGAGATCGGTACTGATCAATCGGGCAGCCCCCACGCGAACCGAAAAGAGCTCGGCGCCGGTTTCCGAGACATGAACGAGAACGCCCGGCTGAATGATCTCGTGATACTTCCACTTCCCCCAATTCTCCTTGACGATGGGAGGCATGAAGGTATCGTACTTGGGAGGACCGATATCCGTGATGCGGTCTTGCAGCAAATTATTGGGATCGAATGCCATCTTTTCATCTCCTAAGCTTGATGACGTGAACGGAAATCTTTGAGATCGCGTTCCCAACCACCGGGAACTTCCGCTGGATCGTAGAAAATATAGGGGTTGAAGCGTGGGGTATTGACCATGCGAGGATCGGGAGTCAGTTCGCAGGCCTTGAGGAACTCGCGGAGGCCCATGCGCTGGATCAATTCACCCAGGCGCTCACGGTTCTTGCCCTCTTCCATCCACAGATCCCACATCTTTTCCACGAACTCCTTGAACTCGCCGTAGGGCGGCTCCATTTTCATGAAGGGAATGACGACGCTGGAGAGTTGAGCGCCTTCGAGAATCGGGGCCTTGGCACCGACGAGGATGGTGGCGCCCGTATCGAGTCCCGGTCGCAAAGCACGGGGCATAATCCGGATGCAATGCATGCAGCGCGTGCAATCCTCATCCCAAATCTTCAGATTTTTGCCGTCCCATTCCATGCAGCGGGTGGGGCAGAGGTCAATCACTTCCGTCTGGATGTCAAGCTTCCGCTTCTCAGAGCCATGGGCGCCGGCATGGGGTACCAGTTCGCCCCCAACATAGGCACGGACGGCTTCCTGGTCGATCCGGATGTTGTCCCGCCAGGTACCGATGATGGAGCAGTCTGCACGGGCGATGGCAGCCACGCAGTCACAAGCGCATCCGGAGGCCTTGAACTTGAACTTGTAGGGGAACATGGGCCTGTGAAGTGCGTCCTGATACTCCATGGTCAGGTCATAAATGATGGCCTGTGTATCAATACAGGACCATTCGCAGCGAGCCTTCCCAATACACCCCTCCGGGGTCCTCAGGTTGGAACCGGAGCCGCCCAGGTCCATTCCGAAATCATGCGTAAGCTCGTAGAATACTGGTTCGAGCTGGTCCGTCGTGGTTCCGAGGAGAACGATATCACCTGTAGAGCCATGCATGTTGGTGAGGCCGCTTCCACGCCTGTCCCACATTTCACAGAGTCTGCGGAGAATATCCGTGTTGTAAAACTTGCTTGCGGGCTGGTTGACGCGCATGGTGTGAAAATGGGCAACGTTGGGGAAGAGCTCGGGACGATCGCAGTATCGGCCAATAACACCTCCGCCGTAACCGAAAACACCCACGATGCCACCGTGTTTCCAATGTCCTTCCTTGTGCTCATAGGACATTTCCATGAGCCCCAGCCAGTCTTCGCATGCGGGCTTTTTCGCAGCCATTCTCTTGACATCTGTCACGAAACTCGGCCACGGCCCTTTCTCCAACTCATCAAGCATAGGAGTCTTGAACTTCAGTGCCATTCCATTTACCTCCATAGGCCAGTGTCTTTAGTTTAACGGCATATGATCCT
>JAAYUJ010000609.1 GCA_012517775.1 Deltaproteobacteria bacterium | reverse complement strand
TGCAGCATAACGAACAATGGGAAGCTGCAGGTCAGGATTCCAGTCCCGACGTGGAAATGCCGAACGAAAAAAACCCAATCCGGCTTTTCACTCAAATCATTTCAACGCCAAAGACCCCGCATCAGGGCGCGTATTCGAAGTTAAAGGGGCATTCCCGAAAGAAAGCAACCCAATGAGTGACCGGAAGTGTGGCGTCTGGATTATCGGAGCACTGGGCAGTATTTCTGCTGCGGCCATCGCTGGAGCAGCGCTTCTCAGAAAAGATCTCATCGAACCGGCGGGAATGATTACCTCGACGATTCTTTTCGAAGATATCGACCTCGTTGCCATGGACCAAATAGAATTCGCCGGTTGCGACATTCGTGAGGGAAAGCTCCTGGACAGTCTCACACAACTCTCGGATGGGTCCAACGCGGTGTCATTGGAGAGACTTCTCGCGGTCAAAGAGGATCTGGAGCAGACGAAGAGTTGGATCAAGCGGGGAACATGCAGGAATTGCGGTCAGGCAATCGAGAGTCTTGCTGCTTCCGACTTCGAGCCCAAAAGGCACATGCGGGACGACATCGATGAATTCCGTTGTAATTTGAGAGAATTCAAGCGGAAGAAACAACTAGAAACAGTGGTTGTAGTCAACCTGGCTTCCACTGAACCGCCTATCCCTTCCTCCCCATCATACGAAAGCCTTGCCGCTCTGGAGAGGTCCATTGATGAAGACGACGACTCCTCTGTGAGAGCCAGCACACTCTATTCATATTCCGCCGTTCAAGAGGGCTGCCCTTATGTGAATTTCACGCCATCGACAGGCGCCCTGACCCCGGCAATCGTCCAGCTGGCGGGAAGAAAACGGACTCCTTTGATGGGCAACGATGGGAAAACGGGAGAGACACTGGTCAAGTCAGCCCTGGCTCCCATGTTTCTCTGGAGGAATCTGGAAGTCCTGAGCTGGGAGGGATTCAATATACTGGGTAATATGGACGGATGTATTCTGGAAAACCCGGAGAATAAGTCTTCAAAGCTCAAAACAAAGGATCACGTGCTTTCAAAGATCTTAGGCTATTCTCCCCATTCCCGCGTGCACATCGACTATGTTCCGTCCCTCCACGACCAGAAGACCGCCTGGAACTTCATTCATTTCAGGGGATTCCTCGATGCAAGGATGTCCCTCCAGTTCATCTGGCAGGGATATGATTCGCTTCTTGCCGCACCGCTGGTACTCGATCTGGTGAGACTCATGGAGTTGGCCCATAGAAGAGGCGAATACGGGCTCATGCCTCATCTTGCATCTTACTTCAAGGAACCCTTGTGTGTTCAGGCACACTCACTCCACGAGCAGGTGCACTTGCTTGCGGAGTATGTGCGGAGAGTCAAAGAAGGCCCTTTTACAACATGATGAAGCTCTCCTTCAGCACCAACGCATACGTCAGATTCTCTGTATTTGAAGCGGTCGAGCACATCGCGGCCATCGGTTATGAGGGTATAGAGATCCTTGCCGATTTCCCGCACCTTTATCCTTATTCCATCAGTCGCACTGACCTCGTTACCCTGAAAAGGACACTCGAACGTACAGGACTGATGGCTGCAAATATTAATGCTAACACCGCCATGGGTTTTTACGGGAGGGATTTCTGGGAGCCTCTTTTTGAACCATCCATCGCCAATCCCGATCCTTTCATGCGCAAGTGGAGGGTGGACTATACCAGGCAGTGTATGGACATGGCCGCAGCCCTTGGTTGCCGCCATGTGAGCATCACATCCGGTCGTGCGGTACCGGGGACGCCCCCGGAAAAAGGCATGGAGTTTCTCAAATCGTCCCTGGAGGAGATTCTCACATACGCGGAAAAGCGGGGCGTTCATATCGGCATGGAATACGAACCCGGCTTGCTCATTGAAAATTTCGAGGAGCTTGAGTCCCTGCTTGATCACTACCAGTCGCCTTATCTGGGTGTCAACCTGGACCTTGGACACAGTTTCGTCCTTGGAGAAAACCCGGATAAGGTCATCAGATCTCTCTCGGGGAAGATTTTTCATGTGCACCTTGAGGACATCCGATCCTCGAAACACTACCATTTGATTCCAGGAACAGGCGACATGGACATCCCCCATACTCTCGGGCTCTTATCAAACCATGGCTTTTCAGGCTATGTCACTATTGAGCTCTACACCTACCCGCATCGGCCGGACGAAGCGGCGAGGGAAGCAATCCAGTATATGAAAACCATCATGAATGAACATTCGCCATAGTGGGGCGTTCATGTTCGTCGTCAGACCGGTATTCTTCCTGGTTGCAGTGAACAGGATTGAATTGTAATGAAGCTCGCATTCAGTTCCAATGCTTTCCGACGCTACAGTCTTTCGGATACCATGCGTATCATCGCCGCTGCAGGATTCGAGGGAATAGAAATCATGGCCGACATACCCCACGCCTATCCCCCGCATCTTGCAGAGAGCGATATTCTCGACATTCGCCAATCCCTTGAAGAGAATCGACTCAATATCTCAAACATTAATGCTTTCATGCTCCATGCCATCGGAGATACCTACCATCCGTCCTGGACGGAGAGGAATCCTGCATTGAGGGCGATGCGCATTGATTATACGCTGCAATGCATCGATCTCGCCAGACTGCTTGGGGCCGCAACTTTGTCCACTGAGCCAGGAGGTCCGCTGGGTATTGCTCCGCGGGAGCACGACCTGCACATCTTTCGTGAGGGACTGGCAATTGTCGAACCGAAAGCACGTGAGGCAGGCATTCGCGTTCTCATCGAACCGGAACCTGGGTTGCTGATTGAAAACAGCAGCCAGTTCCAGAAGCTTTTTGAAAAACTCGACCCCGAAATTTTCGGGTTGAATTTTGATATCGGCCATTTCTTTTGTGTGGGAGAGGACCCGGTCCTCCTTGTCAGGGAATTGCGCAACTGCATCCATCATTTCCATCTGGAGGATATCGCTGAAACCAGAGAGCATCATCACCTCATGCCGGGCAAAGGGGCCATCGATCTGCGGCGGGTGCTAGAAGCCATTGATTCAATTGATTATTCCGGATTTGTGACAGTTGAGCTTTATACATACGAGGACAATGCCGATGAAGCCACCGGAGAGGCATTTGCCTATCTGGAACGGATCATGCCATGACAGAAGGGGCTGCATGGGTTATCCTCCAGGTCCGCAGATCAGACCGGAGCCATCTTTCACACTGAGGCGAATCGCACCGGGTCTGGGCAGAACTACAGGGAGCGGTAGTCGCTGGAAAGACGACTGCCGCCATCACAGTCGGCTCAATCACGGAGAAAGGGAAAGCTGCATGACCAATATTCTGCGTTTCCTGACCATTCTGACATTCCTGCTGGTCTGTACCCCGGCAGCAAGTGGCGGGGGGGTCCCCAGGCAGATTGGCGGTATTGTACTGGGCACTTCCATCGAACAATACAAGGAGATCGTCCGAATGGATACGGCCCTGCCCATCCGGCATATGGAATATCTCACGGAAGTGGAGATGAAGCCGCTGGAGGGGTTCAGAAGCGGATACGTCACATATGCCAACTGTGAAAACCCGGGGCAGATCGTCAAGATTAGATTGAAATACGCCCGGGAAGAGAAGGAGTTTTATGAAGAGCTTCTCAAAAGATACAAAAAACGACTGGGTGAATCTTCCGTATACCGCGGAGACCCATTCCGGGCTTTCTTGGCATGGAAATGGTCTTTCACGGATGAAAAGGGAGCCAGCATAAGTATCACGCTGCAGCACAACAGCATGGAAGATGAAGACTATCCGCGGGGAACGACGGTGAAGATGTCTCTAATCAGCGCAATTGAGAGAGAACGCTTGTGTTTTGAAAAGAATCAGAAAGAAACCGGCAGAGTTGAAGATGGGTCGTCACAAGAACGCAGGATGGGACCACTGGATTTTCGAAACCTCGTTCCCGAATAGGGATCACAAAGGCCATGTGGAAGAGACTTTTGCCCGCATTACCACTTTCGCTCAGAATGCTCTGCTTGACATCGTTTTTCGACTGGCGTATTGTCCGCACCCTTGAGGAAAACGGGGAACACATATGAAAACGCTGCTTCTTAATCCGCCTTCCTTTGAAAAGTTTGATGGAGGTGCAGGGTCCCGCTGGCCGGCAAGGCGGGAAATCACCTCGTACTGGTATCCTGTTTGGCTCTCTTATCCCGCCGGGATGATCCGGGAGAGCAGACTGCTGGATGCACCCCCCCATGGGGTGACAGCCCTGCAGACAATTGAGATTGCCAAGGACTATGAGTTTCTTGTCCTTTTCACGAGCACATCCGGCTTTAGCAGTGATCTACGGCTGGCGGAAACAGTCAAGGATTGCAACCCGCGGATCAAGATCGCTTTTGTGGGTCCCCCGGTTTCCGTTGAACCCGAAGAGAGCCTGATGGCTTCGACGGCCATCGACTTTGTGGTCAGACGTGAATTCGACTTCGCCGTAACGGAATTTGCTCAGGGACGGGCACTGAATAGCATCGCGGGGGTCAGCTATCGCAAGAACGGCGCCGTGGCGCACAATCCTGACCGTCCTCCCCTTACCGACCTGGATTCTCTTCCCTTTGCCGTGGAAACTTACAAAAGAGACCTGGACATCACCAGGTACAACATTCCTTTTCTAAAACACCCCTATATATCCTTCTACACATCAAGAGGCTGCCCGGCTCTCTGCACCTATTGTCTCTGGCCCCAGACCTTCAGCGGCCATAAATGGAGAACACGCAGCAACGAGAATGTCGCCGCCGAAGTGAGAAGGGCACTGGAACTCTTTCCAAATGCCAGGGAGATCTTTTTCGACGACGACACATTTGCATGGGGCAAATCGCGGACTATCGATCTGTGCCGTAAGCTGAAGGAGATCCCATTCACCTGGTCATGCAACTGCCGGGTCCATGCGGATTATGACATGTTGAAGGCCATGAAGGATGCGGGCTGCCGGCTCTTAATCGTTGGGTTCGAGTCCGGAAACCCGACAATACTCAAGAACATCAAGAAGGGAGCCACGATCGAACAGGCCCGCACTTTCGTCAAGAACTGCAAGGAGCTCGGGCTTGCGGTGCATGGAGATTACATCATCGGCCTTCCCGGTGAGACTCGGGAGACTATCAAACAGACTATCAAGTATGCAGAAGAATTGGACTGCGAGACCATCCAGGTCTCCATCGCCCACCCCTTTCCTGGAACGGAGTTCGACGAATATCTTAGAAAAAACGGATACCTCACAGAGGACAGCATGCTTGACGAACTGGGCCACCAGCTTCCCAACATCCATTATCCAGGGCTCAGCCGGCAGGAAATCGTCGATGCGGTGGAATATTTTTACGGTCGTTACTACTTCCGTCCCAAGGTCGTTTTCAGGATTATACGCCGCGCCCTGTTCGACAGCAGTGAACGAAAGCGCCTTTATATGGAGGCCAGAGAATACCTCTCCCTGCGTGCGCGGCGGAAGAGATTCTCGGCAGGGAAGGAATTCGCCTGAGGTATCGGGTGTTGCCCTTGATGAACGATGGACCAGGTTCGAGTCAGAATCAATGCTGATGATTTCGGGCACTCCCATGAAGTGAACGAAGCTGTCGTGAAAGCGTTCAGGCGGGGCATCCTCAACAGTGCCAGCCTGATGCCCACGGGTGAGGCATTCCATGAGGCGGCGGAAATGGCGGGGATGAACCCCGGCCTCTCGGTGGGCATACATCTTGTGACCGTCATGGGACGATCTGTTCTGCCCCACAGTGAGATTCCGGACATCACGGACCTGGACGGCAGGTTTCCGCACGACCCTGCGATTGCCGGTCTCAAGTATTTCTTTTCCATGAGGGGCCGCCAACAGGTTTTCAAAGAATTGGAAGCACAGTTCGAAATGTTCTGCTCCACCGGGATGACGCCTTCCCATGTAGACAGCCATCTGCATATGCACATTCATCCCGTCATCTTTCAGGCCGCCCTCACACTGGCGGGAAGGTACGGGGTGAAGCAAATCAGGGTGCCTGTCGACGACCTCTTTATCGCCCTGCACCATGATCGGAGCAAGATTCTTCAGAAGGTGGTGGAGACGATGGTTTTTCGGATTCTGACCCGACGAATGCGGCGAACGCTTGACACGCTGGGTTTTGGTTTCTGCGATCACGTCCATGGCCATCTTCTCTCAGGGAGGATGACCGAGGAATATGTTCTGCATGTGCTGAAGCGACTCAAGCCGGGAAAAACCGAGATCTACTTCCATCCCACCTTTCACTCCGGTCAGGAAGACCCGACAGGGCGGCAGCGCCAGGGTTGGGAAGAATACAAAATATTGACGAGCAAACGGGTTCTCCAACGCATGGCAGCTCTGAACAGCCACAGCCACAAGAGCTCCTCTCGGGAAGAGAAACTATGAGAACCGCGGTAGTCATCACTGCAGCCGTTTTGGCTCAGGCTGCGGGAAACACTCTGGTCAGCAAGGGGATGAAGACCATTGCAGCCATGAACTCCGTATCCGACGCTCTGTCTCCCTGGGTGATCATTCAAGTCATGGGAAACCCGTTGATCCTGGCTGGAACGGCCCTGCTCATCCTCTTTTTCATTCTTTTCACCGCATCCCTTTCCTGGGCAGACCTGAGTTATGTTTTGCCCGCAAGTTCCTTTGGCTACATTCTCAACGTTGCCTTTGCCCATCACTTTCTGAATGAACCGGTTTCCGCGTCTCGTTGGTGGGGCTCTATTCTCATTTTCCTGGGGGTGGCAATGGTGTCCGGGTCCGGCAATGTCAGAACGGCCCCACTGGAGCAGACATCATGCCAATCGGCGGAAGACGGCTAGAAAGCAGACGTTTATGGACCTTCTGACGGCAGTGATGATCACAGTCATTGTTATTGCCAACTCAGCAGGTGATGTCTTGATCACACGCGGCATGAAGCGAGTGGGAGAGATATCAACCCTCAATCCGAGGGAATTGCTGACTGTCACCAAGACCGTGATCTTCAACCGGGACTTTCATCTGGGCATCTTCTTTCTCGCCATTGGATTTTTTTCCTTCCTGGCTGTCCTTGCCTGGGCGGATATGAGTCTCGTTGTGCCTGCCACATCGATAGTGTATGTGTTCAGCATTCTCGGAGCAAAGTTTGTTCTCCGGGAGGAGGTGACTCTTTTGCGGTGGGCGGGAACGCTGTTTGTATGTGCGGGAGTCTTCCTGATCTGTCTGTAGATCGAGAGTTCATTGCCAATAACATTCTCAATTCACGCCATGCTTACTTCTGCCGTTGTCCCTTTCCTCGCCCTGCTGACGACACTCTCCATCATCTATTGTATACTCTGCATCTATGCGGCCCGCAGGTTTTTCAGGCATGTGGCAGTCCGCCGCAAACCCGCCCGACTCCCGCCTGTGAGCATTCTGATCCCCCTTTGTGGTGTCGATTTCAAGGCTCTCGCCAACTACACATCCTTTTGCCGCCAGGATTATCCCCAGTTTCAGATCGTCTTCGGAGTCCAGGACCCTCACGACCCATCCATCATTGTCGTCAGGCAGCTCATGAGCCTTTTCCCAGATAATGATCTGGAGCTTGTCGTCTCTTCCGCTTCTCTCGGCCAGAACCCGAAAGTGAGCAACCTCAACAACATGCTGCCAAGAGCAAAGCATGAATGCCTCGTCATAACCGACAGTGACATTCGCGTCGGCCGGGACTTTCTTCGAGAAATCATCGCCGAATTGAGTGAGCAAAAGGTTGGCCTTGTGACCTGTCCTTATCGCGCCGCTGAGGTGCAGGGACTTCCATCGCAACTGGAATCAATGGGAATTACAGGAGAATTCATGCCCGGAGTTTTCGTTGCACACCTCATCGAGGGCATCACATTTGCGCTGGGAGCAGCGATGGCGACCACCAGGGGGACACTGCAAGCCATCGGTGGTTTCCAGGTCATCTCGGACTACCTCGCCGACGACTATATGCTTGGAAACCTCATTCACAAAGCCGGTTTTCAGGTACGCCTCTCATCCTGTGTCATCGAGACGATGTCCACACACAGGGGTTTTGCAGGCATGATCAGGCATCAGATGCGCTGGGCCAGGGGGACCCGCATTTGCAGACCCATGAGCTATGCGGGATATGTCGTCACACACGCGCTCCCCCTTGCCATCCTCTTTGTCACGGCAGCCGGCGCCTCCCCTTTGAGCATGCTGGTCTTCTCCGTTGCTGCGGTTGCACGGATCACAATGGTCTGGTACGTGGGGACACACTTGTTGAGGGATGCAATCCTGCGACGAAGCCTGTGGCTGCTTCCCGTAAGAGACATACTGAGCTTTTTCATATGGTGTTCGAGCTTTTTCGGAAATACGGTGGAGTGGCGGGGAAAGCGTTTCAAAATTGTGAAAGACGGAAAACTCAAGCCGGATAAAGGATAATGCAAGGTCGGCATTTCCTTCGAGTCAACGACAATGAACCGCAGTCATTTCATCCTGTGGGATGAAAGCAATCTGTCATTTTTCCATATCCGATACTTCCCTATCCGGAGGTGAATTGCGAGTGACTTCTCGAAAGGCACTAAGGATTCCATATACGGTTCGGTGTTGTGCATGGAATCACGACCGGCGGGAAAAGGAAACCTCAGAGTGCATGCCTCTGGTTCCTCATTCGTTTCAAGAGTTCACTCACCGAGCTTCTGCGGATCACTCGATCGAAACTGTTTCTGTAGTTCTCGACGATGCTCACTGCGTCGATTTCCACATCGTGGATCATCCAGCGACCACCCTTCAGCACCACATGGTAATCGACGGGAATGTGCTCATTGGAGCGCATGATCACCGTCTTCACTACTCTTCCCTTGCCGTCTCCCGATTCTCCTCGGTATTCGATGTTTTCCTGCTGCAGGAAGTTCAGCACCATCCGAGTATAGGAATCCTGAAACAGGGCGGAAAAGAGTTGCCGATACTCAGCCTGCTGCGAGGAAGAAAGCGATCCCCAATAATTCTTTAGAGACTCCCTTGCCATTTCATCCGCAAGGAAGTTCTCTGCAATGAGCTTTTGTATAAGCCTCCCACGTGCCTCCCTGTTGGCCTCACCGGCAAGATCCTGCCGTGTCTGGATTTCCATTGCCCTATTCAGAACCTGGGAAACGTCCGCAGTAGCCCCTCGATTCTCCGCCGTCGACGGTGGAAGAACCATAAGCAGTAATAGAATGGCTATTAGAATCGAATACAACCATGTTCTCTTCATCCATTTCCTCCCTGTCATATTCCACGCTCGGTTGGCGCATCCAGGCCAGAACGGCGGGCAAGACGATCATAGCGGATAGCACCACACAAAGACTCCCCTCCCAGGCCACAAAACCAAGACTGAAAATCCCCTGGTGATGGGACATCATGAGAGTACCAAACCCGACGGTCGTGGTCAACGAAGCCAGCAGGACTCCCTTCCCCGTGCTGTAAGGCAAATGTCCCGGGAGCATGCGACCCTCCCGCCACCGGTTGAGAATAATCACGCCATACTCCACCCCCGCCCCGACGACGAGTGGCATGAAAATGCTGTTTGCCAGGTTGAACTGTATACCCACAATCCCCATGATCCCGACGGTAAAAAGGGCTCCAATCGCCAGCGGCAGAAGGGCAAGGAGGGAAAGAAGGAAGGATCGGAAAGTAACCATCAGCAGGACGAAGATAAACAGCACCGCATAGCCCGACGCCTGAAGACATGCTTTTTTGAAAGCAGAGGCAAAAACATAGAGAGACACCGGATCTCCCACAACCTCAGGATCAACACCCTGCAAGTCCTTGACAAACCTGGTCAAAGCACCTTCTTCCCAGATGGATTCCCTGGGATACGCCCTAATGAGATACAGCCCATCGTTATAGAACCGGCTTCGCAATTCCTGGGGAATATCTTCCGGAGTCATCGGGGAAGCATTCGCACCCTCTTTCAGAAGACTCCAGGCATCGACCAAGTCTTGATGGAACTTCTCCGCGTATAGCTTCAAACCCTCCAAGTTGGGAGAAGGAGACCGCAGAAGAGTGATGATCTCTTCCCCAAGGTTTCTAACAACGATCATCTGTTCCACCAACGGCCGGGAAGCATCCCACTTTTCCGCCTCACTGTCTTGCAATTTGAAACGTATTCTTTCCAGGGTCTCCACAAGTTCAACCGCGTTGACGTCTGTCACCTGCCCCGGCGCCTCTTCAACAAAGGGAAGGAGAGGCAGTAAAGAGCGGAGCAGAGTCAGTTTCTCATCCTGATCTTCCGGAAGAAAGCTGAACAGGGTCTCAACCTCCGAAACCGATGCCAGTGACTCTATCAGAAGAGATTTTGAATGCACATCCTCGGGCGAATAAGCAAAAACCGCAGCTGAAAGCGGAGAACGTTTGGATTTCTCCAGGAGCAGCTTTTCCCATACGACTGCCTCTGCATTGGATGCCTGAAGCCGCAGAGGATTCAAGTCGAAGCTCACTTCTC
>JAAYUJ010000608.1 GCA_012517775.1 Deltaproteobacteria bacterium | reverse complement strand
CCGGTGGCGTGCATACTGGACGTACAACCGTGGGGAGATGAGCTTTCTCCCGAAGAATCAAGAAAGAGGCTGCCGGGATTGCTCAACTCCTGGCTCCGCCAGAGATGCTTCCTGCTTGCAGTGGATTTGCTGATCATCACACTCGCCCAGTTCCTCAGCATCTGGATCAGACTGGGTGAACTGGTCATGGTCCCCGAGACCTACACCGGTGCTTACGCGTTCTCCATTTTGCTCTATCCCGCCGCTCTGTATGTCTTCGACCTGTACAACATGGAGAAGGCGGTCCATTGGCGATGGCTCATCTGGAGAACAGCCCTGGCGGTGTCGGTGATAACCGGCCTTTCGGCGGCGTGGTTCTATCTGGTTCCCTTTTGGGAGTATGGAAGAGGTGTCCTGGCAATCTCTTCCGCGCTGATCTTTGTGATGCTCACGGTATGGAGGTTCCTTTTCAGGAGCCTGCTGCAGGTGAGCGAGTCGAAAATACCCACCCTCGTGCTCGGTGCCGGGGAGTCCGGCATGTCCGTGTACAGACTTCTGAGTCAACTCTATTCGCGTTACAAAGTAGTAGGGTTTCTGGATGACGACCCCAACAAGCAGGGCATGGTGATGGGGTCCCCCGCCGTACTCGGGACCCTCGACATGATCAATGAAGTGGCATGCCGGACGGGAGCCAGGGCCGCAGTCCTCGCCCTCCCCCGGAACCGCCCCGCATGGCTCACGCGCAAGATCCTGGAAGCTCGTCTTCGGGGGCTGGAAATCATTGAAATGCCCACTATCTACGAAAAGCTGACGGAAAAGGTCCCTGTTCCATGGGTGGAGGATCAGTGGCTCCTTTTCAGTGGCGGCTTCGATTTGCTGTCCGGGGATTATGTGCGAAAAATCAAGCGGATAATTGACTTCTTCCTGGCTGCAGCGCTCCTTTTCCTGACGGCACCCTTGATGGGGCTGACGGCTTTTGCCATTTGGGCCGAATCCCGCAGGCCCGTATTCTATCGGCAGGAACGGGTGGGCAGAGGCGGCCGGGTGTTCACCGTAACGAAATTTCGCTCTATGATATCCGATGCGGAATCGAAGGGAGCGCAGTGGGCGACAAAGCGAGACCCAAGGGTGACGCGGGTCGGCAGGTGGATACGCATCCTCAGGATTGATGAGCTGCCACAGATCTGGAACGTGTTCAAGGGAGACATGAGCATTATCGGGCCCCGCCCCGAGCGCCCGGAATTCGTCAAGGAACTGGAAGCCCACATCCCCTATTACAGTGTCCGTCACACGGTAACCCCCGGCATCACGGGCTGGGCCCAGGTGAAGTATCCTTACGGCGCATCCTTCGACGACGCCGTCCGAAAGCTCGAGTACGATCTCTACTACATCAAGAACATGTCCCTTCTCCTGGACCTCAAGATCATCCTCCGGACCATCGGAGTAGTCCTCCTCGGAGAAGGAGCCAGATGATTGGGTCGTCGGGTCGTTGAGTCGTTGGGTCTATTGGGTCGTTGGGTCTATTGGGTCCATAGGGTCGGGTCTTTGAGCGTGTTGGGTGTGCTGGAGGCTGCTGAGGTGTGGTGGCCATTGCACCCGTCGTCGGCGAGTTAGCGTTGTATAGGGAAGGAGTCCACGTCCGCTGCTGCTACGAAGTGTAACTTCTCAATAAGTCAAGGTAACGACCGCTTTGTAGGTCGGGTTTCCATACCCGACACCATGGCGCAAAGGCTGTCGTGATTGGAATCCCGACCTACTTATTGAGAGAGTACTAGAAAAGGTGATGAAGGATTACCATGAAGGATAATGTTGCACAGGACATCCGAAACTTCATTATTGAGAACTTCCTTTTCGGCGATGCCGGCAATGGCCTCGGAGAGACAGATTCCCTCCTTGAGAAGGGGATCATCGATTCCACCGGCGTTTTGGAGCTCGTCGCCCATCTGGAAGAGACGTATGGTTTCAAGGTCGAAGACGAGGAGCTCATACCGGAAAACCTCGACTCCATTGCCAACATATCGGCCTACATCCTCGGAAAACTCCCCATGGACCCAAAATGTGCGGGATCGCTGGTATCATAGACTTCAACAGCCCTGAGGCGAAGGGGCCTCTCCTTCGCAGGATGCTCGGCATGATTCGGCATCGCGGGCCGGATGCGTTCGGCATCTACACGGATTCCCTTGCGGGTTTGGCTCATGCCCGCCTGAGCATCATCGACCTCAGCGGCGGTGATCAGCCCATTCACAACGAGGATCGAAGCATCTGGATCGTGTACAACGGGGAAGCCTTCAACTACCCTGAGCTTCGAGAAGAACTGGAGGATCGGGGGCACCGATTCTATACCAGGACCGATACGGAGGTCCTGGTTCACCTCTATGAAGAGCATGGCATGGACTTTCTGGGAAAACTGAACGGTCAGTTTGCTCTTGCTCTCTGGGAAAAGCCACGAAAGCGTCTATTGCTGGCCCGGGACCGCCTCGGGATTCGCCCCCTCTTCTATCATCTGTCTGGTCGGCGTCTGCTGTTCGGCTCCGAGATCAAGGCGATCTTTGCCGACTCCCGAGTGCCCCGGCGTCTCGACCGGAATACCATCGCGGACATTTTCACCTGCTGGGCGCCTTTGGGGGCGGATACGGCCTTCGAGGGGATTCGGCAGCTCGAGCCCGGGCATTTCGCCCTGTTTTCCGAGGATGGTTTGACAACCCATCGCTATTGGGAACTGTCCTTTTCCAATCCGGGGAGCGAAGAGCGTCCTCTCGACGATTACATTGAGGAGCTGAAGTCTCTTCTCCATGACGCCACCAGGATTCGCCTTCGGGCCGACGTTCCCGTAGGAGCATATCTGAGCGGCGGTTTGGACAGCACGTTCATCACGTCCCTGGTCAAGAGGTACTTCAACAACCAGTTGCGAACCTTTTCGGTCAGCTTCACCGACGGCCGTTTTGATGAAGCTCCCTTCCAGGAGAAAGCGGTCCGCGCTCTGGATACCGATCATCGAAGGATTCGGTGCACGGAGAGCGATATCGGTGAAAACTTCCCCCGTGTAGTCTGGCATTCCGAAGTGCCGCTCCTGCGCACCGCACCGGTGCCTCTCTGCCGCCTGGCCGAGCTCGTGCGCGGGAATGATTTCAAGGTTGTTTTGACCGGGGAGGGGTCGGATGAGATCTTCGCCGGCTACGACATTTTCAAGGAAGACAAGGTGCGCCGGTTCTGGGCAAGGCAGCCTGACTCCAAATGGCGCCCGAGGCTCTTTCAGAGGCTCTATCCAGACATCTTTTCAGGGGCCGACAACCGTGGCGGCACCTTTCTCGAAGGCTTCTTCCGAAAGGGTCTGGAGAATGTGAGCTCCCCGGCGTATTCTCATTTCATTCGCTGGGAGAATACGTCCTATCTCAGGAACTTCTTCTCT
>JAAYUJ010000607.1 GCA_012517775.1 Deltaproteobacteria bacterium | reverse complement strand
GCGGCCCTTCCATCCCGATATCAGTCTCTCCGACTGTTTGGCCTTGCGCGGAACGTGCTCGTCGTGGATGAGGTCCACGCCTATGATCCATACATGCTGACACTTCTCCAAAACCTGCTGCAGTTTCATGCCGCCTTGGGAGGAAGCGCGATCCTACTGTCAGCTACACTCCCTTGCCGGATGCGCATGGAACTGGCAAGAAGCTTTGCTGAGGGTCTTGGAGTGGGTTCCATTCAACCCGAGAAGAACGACTATCCGCTCCTCACTCACGTTTTTCAGTCGGGTATTGAGGAATTCGGTATTCCTGCCAGTGAAGGCCGGAGAATCTCTCAGGCGGTGGCGTTAGTTACTGATGAACGCCAAGTGTTAGAATTCATTCTTCAAGCATCAGAAAAAGGTCAATGTGTCTGCTGGATTCGGAATACCGTCCATGATGCGCTCCTTGCCTACGAATTGCTTCAGTCCCGATTATCCCCCCACCTTCTGATGCTTTTTCACGCCCGCTTTGCCATGGGCGACCGACTTGGCAGAGAAGAAAAGGTCTGCTCCTTCTTTGGGAAGAGCAGTACCTCTGAACTCCGGAAGGCAAAGGTCCTGGTTGCCACCCAAGTGGTAGAGCAGTCGCTGGATCTCGACTTCGACCTCCTTATCTCTGACCTTGCCCCCATCGACCTTCTGATTCAAAGGGCCGGAAGACTTCACCACCATCCCCGAGACCCCTCGGGAAATCCACTCACAGGCAGGAACGCCATGGATCTCCGGGAACCGGTCCCTTTTCTCATTCACAGTCCCTTGCCTTCGGATAATGCGGACGCAGACTGGTACGAAAGCACTTTTCCCAAAGGCTCCTATGTCTACCCAAGCCATGGGCAACTCTGGCTCACCGCCAGACTGCTTGCCGAACGAGGCGGATGGAGGATGCCGGAGGACGCGCGACTGCTCGTTGAGGCCGTTTATTCAAGGGAAGAAGAGGAGAAGATTCCCATCGCACTTTTGAACCGCGATGACGAGGAGGCGGCAAAACGGAGCGCAAACAGGTCTCTGGCACACTTGAACAAGCTTAAGCTGGAAGAGGGATACATGGCAACCACGAATCAATGGCTGGAAGATACCCGCACTCCGACCCGCCTTGGGGAACTGCAGACCACCCTTCGGCTGGGACGTTGGGATGGAGCTCAACTCACCCCATGGTTTCCGGAAGGAGACTTCCCATGGGAAATGAGTCAGGTGAGCGTCCGGGCAACGGCGATTCAAGGTGAGGACCCTCCGACCGACGAGCGCCTCCGAAACGCCATGGATCAGCTTAGAGAACGTCTTCCAGATCGAGGGAAATGGAGCGTTCTCGTTCCTCTGACGGAGAATGCAACGGGTATCTGGCAAGGGATTGCTCGGGGTCCCGGAGGGGAGGCGGTGACTGTGCAGTATGACACGACAACGGGGTTGCAGTTTTCCCGTCAAGGAGGATGAAATGCTATTGAATTTGATTCGAGACAAGTGGATTGCAATCCGGCGAAGAGACGGGACGAAGGAGCGGATCGCTCCATGGGAGATCACAAGCGACTACCTGACCAATCCCATAGTGACTCTTGATGCCCCGAGGCCTGACTTCAACGGGGCGCTGATCCAGTTTCTCATCGGCATCGTGCAAACAGTGACACCCCCAAAGGATGAAGAGGATTGGGAGGATCATTTGCATGAGCCACCGACACCCGTGAGACTCGAGGAAATCTTTTCATGCGTGGCACATGCCTTTGAGTTGGGAGGGAATGGTCCAAGATTCATGCAGGATTTCCAATCACTCCAGACCGAAGAATTGCGAATCGCCAATCTGCTGATCGAAACACCTGGAGAAAACGCTCTGCGCAACAATACGGATCATTTCATCAAACGCGGCGGTGTCGAGACGATGTGTCCTCCCTGTTGTGCGACAGCCCTGTTCGCTCTGCAGACCAACGCACCCAGTGGCGGAGCCGGCCATCGGACCTCTCTGCGCGGCGGAGGACCTTTGACCACCGTTGTTCTTGGAGATGGCACCGAGTCCAATACCCTGTGGCAAATGGTTTGGCTCAATGTCCTCGAGGAGGACACTTTTCTGAGAACCTGTGGAAATCCTGCCAAGACGGCAGAGGAGGACAAATTTCCCTGGCTGGCGCCAACCCGAACGAGTGAGCCAAAGAGCGGGCGTGAGACAAACCCTGAGGATGTGCATCCGGCCCAGATGTTCTGGGGGATGCCTCGCCGTATCCGCCTCAATCTCGATGATTGTGTCAGAAGCATCTGTGAGATCTGTGGAGCTCTCGACTCGAATTGCGTTCGCGCGTACCGAACCAAGAATTATGGAGTCAATTACACCGGCCCCTGGCACCATCCTCTCTCACCGCACACTCGAAAGGAGGGAATTCCCGTTCCGGTGCACGCCCAGCCGGGGGGCGTCTCCTACCGCCACTGGCTCGGTCTGGTACAAGAAGACGAAAAGCGCAGCAGGGAGCCTTCACGTATCGTCCACCATTTTCGCGAAAACCGCCAGAAGGCTGAAGACCCATTTCG
>JAAYUJ010000010.1 GCA_012517775.1 Deltaproteobacteria bacterium | reverse complement strand
TTGATACCCAGTGCCGCGCTTCGCTTCACACCGCCGGTACATGAGGAGAAAAAGCCCTCCACCGGCCTGCTCGGCTCATTGCTCCCACGGCCGCCGCGTTCCGCAACTCAAAAGCGCGACGATACCGCCGGCAGGAAGCAAGAGCTTGTCTGGACGCCGAAGAATGGGGAACTCTCAGCTGTCCCTCTTGTAACCGGCTCGACAAACGGGAGCTTGACAGAAGTTTTGAGCGGCGAGATTGAACCTGGCATGGCGGTTGTGGTGGATACCGCCGAAGCAGTGAATTGAAATGAATATGATCGTCCTTTCCCGAGCGGACAAACAGCCTCTTATTGAACTGGATGGAGTGACAAAGGTCTACGGCACCGGCCAGGCGGCGATGCACGCATTGCGCGGAGTCGATCTTCGCATCTTTGAGGGCGAGTTCGTGGCCGTGATGGGACCGAGCGGTTCGGGCAAATCCACCTGCATGAACATCCTTGGCTGCCTGGATACGGCAACTGCGGGTGGTTACCGGTTCAAAGGTCTTGAAGTGGGCAGGCTGACCCGTACCCAGCGCACGAAATTGCGCCGATACTACCTTGGGTTTGTTTTTCAGGGATTTAACCTGCTCAATCGCACTTCTGCACTGGAAAACGTAGAGCTCCCCCTTATCTATCGCGGTGCCCCGGCCCGTGAGCGGCGTGCACAAGCCTTGCAGGCTTTGGAGACGGTGGGCCTCGGGGGATGGGAATCCCATACCCCCGGTGAGCTTTCCGGAGGTCAACAGCAGCGTGTCGCCATTGCCCGTGCTATTGTGACAAAACCAACAGTGCTGTTTGCGGATGAACCCACGGGTAACCTGGATACGGCCCGCAGCAATGAAATCATGGAGCTGCTCACCGGATTGAATCGCGATCAGGGAGTCACCATCGTCATGGTCACCCACGAACCGGATATGGCGGCTTATGCCAAGCGAATCGTCCGCTTTGTCGATGGCCTCGTTGAATCCGATCATCCAAATGCAAGGGAAACATGATGCTCTGGAACAGCATGCTCCTGGCCTCTCGGGAGATCCGGCGCAATGTGCTGCGCTCGGTTCTGACCATCCTCGGTATCGTCATCGGCGTTGCCGCTGTGATCATCATGGTGACCATCGGCGGGGGAGCCACCCTCCAGGTCAAACAACAGATCGCCAGCATGGGCAGCAACCTGCTCATGGTAACGCCGGGCAAAAGACTGGGACCGGGCCAGTCAAGCGGCAACATTCCTTTCAAGGAAGCCGATGCCAGGGCCATTGCCAGGGACGTCACTGAGGTGGCTGCCGTGGCTCCGGTCTCGACCCAGTCCGCCAAGGCCGTCTTTGGAAATCAGAATTGGTCGACCCAGGTCGTCGGTAGCAACAATCAGTATCTCCAGGTTACGAACCGGTCAGTTCGTTCTGGCAGGCACTTCACTGACAGTGAAGTGCGCAGCGGCGCAGCAGTCTGTATCATCGGGGAAACAGTGCAGACCAAACTTTTCGGAAGCCAGGAAGCCGTCGGGGAAAAAATACGGCTGCACGGCACCATCACTACCAGCAGCAGTAGCGGCAGCAGTACAGGAAGTGGTGGCGGTACCAGCAGTACGACCAGCAGCACC
>JAAYUJ010000085.1 GCA_012517775.1 Deltaproteobacteria bacterium | reverse complement strand
TTCCCAGCGCCTTGCTCAGGCGCATGAGGTGCTCCCTTTCGAGGCGGATAGCGCGCATGGTAATGAGGTCGAAAGGTTGCGCAGGTAAAATCCCTTGGAGTTCCTCCAGATCCTCCCACCTCCCCTTAATTGGCCAAGTGTGTATCAGACCCAATTCCGACACAACCACCTTTAGGAAGCTGATCTTCTTGCGCTGGGTCTCCAGAAGAATCATGTTCAGCGCAGGGTTGAGGATTCTCAGGGGAATACCCGGAAAACCTGGGCCGGAGCCTATGTCGAGGGCCCACCCCTCTCTAGGCAGCCAGCGTGCGGGAAGAATGGAGTCCAATATGTGTTTGAGAAGAATCTGGTCCGGATGGGTGATGCGAGTCAGGTTCAGGCGGCGATTCCACTGAAGCATGAGCTGAACATGATCGTAGAGGAGGGATGCCTGCCTTTCATCGATGTGAATACCCGACTTCTCCCCGTAGGACAGCAGTCTAAGAATGAAAACATCTTTTGAGGTCATCTTGTCTTTGAATATTCACTACTTACGAATCATACCCGTAGCTTCTCAATGAGTCTGGATCAAGATTGCCTGGTAGGTCGGGTTTCCATACCCGACAACATGGCGCAAAGGCTGTCGGGATTGGAATCCCGACCTACTATTGAAAAAATACTCATGTCCCTTCAGGGCACACATCACTGTGAAGAGCGCGGGATCTTACCGCAGAATGCGCAGAGCCCGCAGAGATTTACATTACTGTATCTTCTGATCTCTTTGATCTCTGTTCCGATAAGTTCTTTGGTTCACTGCTCGCAGGTCTGAATCCTAATTCCGACAAAAGGATGTCGGGCATGAAAACCCACCTACAAAGGACTTTTCATTGTTCAGGGTGCCCCGAAGGGGCATTAGGGACTATGGTGAAATCACGATTCTTCATGGCTGGCAGTCGTTTCTTTTTTTAGGTTGGTGAAAGCTTTGCTGCAGCCCTACTTGCCTACGCAGAATTGGGAAAAGATGGAGTCGAGGAGTGCGTCGTCACATTGTAGGCCGAGAATGTTCTCAAGTTGGCTGCGGGCGATCCCAAGTTCCAGACTCACCAGTTCGGTGCATCCGTCGGAAATCAAAAGACTGCGCGCCCGATTCAGCGCCTTGATCGACTCCTCAAAGCAGACCTTGTGCCTTAGATTGGGAATCATCATAGACTCAGACTCGGTAAGCGGCTGCTTCAGAAAGGCCTCTGTAAGAAATCCTCTAAGCTTTTCGATGTCCTTTTCTCTCAAGACAGAGAGGCTCAGAATGGGTGCTTCAACCCTGTAGCGATCTCGTATCGCCTCCTCGTCGAATGAGGCAGGGAGATCCTCTTTGTTCATGAGAATGACGTATCTTGAAGAACCAACGGCCTGAAAGACTGCGTCGTCTTCATCTGAAAGGGGTCGGCTCTGGTCGATCAGCCATAACACGGCATCCGCATCTTCGACCGAAAGAAGAGCTTTTTCGATGCCCATGGATTCGATTTCATCGGGTTCCCGGCGGATTCCAGCCGTGTCGAGAACGCGAATGAGTATTCCGGAGAGAATGAAGCTATCCTCGATGACGTCCCGGGTGGTTCCTGGCTGAGGGGTGACAATAGCCCTCTTCTTTCCGATGAGGGCGTTCAACAGGGATGATTTGCCCACATTGGGCTTTCCAACCAGGACAAGCTTCAACCCTTCTCTCAGCACCCTGCCCGCAGCATAACGACTGGCAAAAAGGGAAAGGGGATCGATGAGATCCGTGGTGAGTTTGGACGCCAGCAGAGCAGGATCGGCAGGATCATCGAGCAAATCGTCGGAAAAATCTATATGCGCTTCGATTTCTGATTGAAAACGCAGAATGCTTTCGCGCCAGCTCTCAAGCCTGTGGCGGAGATCTCCCCGCAGCTGTCGGCCGGCGAGAGCAAGACTCTTTTCAGAGCGGGAGCGAATGATGTCTATGACGGCTTCTGCCTGGGAGAGATCGATCCTGCCGCTCAAGAAAGCCCTGCGCGTGAATTCACCCGGTTCGGCAAGGCGAGCGCCTTCCTCGAGGACGAGCTCCAGCGTTCTTTTGAGGATGCCAAAACCGCTGTGACAGTTGATCTCGACGATATCCTGCCGGGTGTAGGTGTGAGGTGCCTCCATGAAGCTCATGAGGACCTCGTCCACCATGCAGTCTTCCGAGGGATCTTTCAGCCAACCATGGTAAAGCCGGTGAGATTCGAAGCAACAGTTTGGACGCGATGGCACAAAGAGCCGCCGCACGATGGGGAGGGCCTTTGGCCCGCTGATTCTGACGATCCCGATTCCCCCCTCCCCGATGGGGGTGCCAATGGCGCAGATCGTATCGTTGGAAAACACACTTTCCATTGAGCCTGTGGAACGGATCCCGATCCTCCTATGCGTCATCCTCCGGGCTTGCCTGCTTCTGGGGCTTTCTCCCTTTTCTTACAGGGTATATGACCACGCGACGAAGATTGCCTTCACCTTTGCTCTTGGTTCGGACTTCATTGTCCTCCTTCAGGGCGAGGTGAATGATCCGGCGGTCCTGAGCATTCATGGGGCCCGTTGTGAGCGACCGTTTGGATTTCTTAACCTTTTCACTCAACTGCTGTGCAAGCTCGGTGAGGCTCATTTCCCGCTTCGACCGGTAGTTCTCCGTGTCCACAACGATGGAAATGTTTTCACCGGCCGTTCGATGGAGAATCCTGGTGACAAGGTACTGGAGTGCACTCAGGGTCTTGCCCCTTTTTCCGATGAGTAGACCGGATCCGTTGCTGATAATGTTCAGATAGACGCAGTCATCCTTCACTTCGGGTTCAATGACGGTCGGCACGTCGACATGTTTGAGAATCTCGCCCAGGATTTCCTTGGCGTGTTCTGCGGCAGCATCCATGGGCATTTCTTTGACGATGACGCGAATCTTCGCCTTCCTGGCTCCAACGATGCCGAATATGCCGGACGATCCCTTCGAGATGATCTCGATCTCGAGCTTTTCCCGAGGCACATTCAGTTTTTGACAGGCGGTGGCTATGGCTTCCTCGACGGATTTTTCTTCGAATTCAAGGACTGACATGCTCTCCTCCGACACTTCTCCGATTCCGGATGCTTTGGTGAATACTTGATATGGGGAGGTGGCAATCATGCATGGCGATTGATCCAGTACTGCTGCACAATGGACAAAATATTGTTAATAAGCCAGTATAGCACGAGCCCTGAAGGAAAGTTGAGAAAGAAAAAAGTGAAAACCACGGGCATGAGAAGCATGATTTGCTCCTGCCGGGGGTCTCCGCTCGAAGGGGTCATTTTCTGCTGAATGAACATGGTAATGCCCATGAGGATGGTGAGGACGGGCAACCCTGGATCCCCAGACAGATAAGGGATGCGGAATCCTAGATCCAGGCGGTCAGGTGCTGTCAGATCGTTGATCCAGAGCATGAAAGGCTTGTGGCGGAGCTCCACGGATCCGTACAGCATCCGATAGAGTGCGATGAAGACCGGTATCTGGAGTGCCATGGGGAGGCAACCTCCCATGGGGTTCACTTTATATGTGCGATAGAGGTTCATCAACTCCTGATTGAGCTTTTCACGATCATCTTTAAACTTCTCACGGACTTGAGCGATCTTGGGCTGGATTTTTTTCATCGCTTGCATGGACTGATAACTTTTCTGAGTCAGGGGCCAGAAGACGATCTTGATTAGAATCGTGAGGAGAATGATAGCGATCCCATAGTTGTGGGTGAACTTGTAAAGCCAGTTGAGTAGATAAAGGGAAGGCTTTGCCAGAATACTGAACCACCCGTAGTCGACAGCTTCACTTAGCCTGTTTTCTGCTTTTGCAAGCTGCCCCAGTTCCTTCGGCCCAAAATAGAGGCGGAGTTTGAATTCCTTTTTCTGAAGAGCATCGATCTCGAAAGGATCTGTCAAATACACGATCTGCAGCAAACCGCTTTCAGCATCCAGCACTCGCGGAACGATCTGATAGCCGCTCTTCTCCATGGGGACGATGCCTTGGATGAAGTAGCTGTCCTGGTAGGCGACCCAGTCCAGGGGAGGCTTGATGACCACCTCTTTTTTGAGGATGTCCTTCGTCTCTATGGTGGTGGTTGATCCCTTTTCAAAATATGCGAGATGAGAAGGGTTGTATGAGCTGTCCTTGCCCCCCTTGGAAAAAGGTTGGGAATAAAAACTGATGCCCAGTTGGTCCGTCAGTTTTTCCCCAGAGAGGTTTTCCAGGTGAATCTCAAGGTCCACCACATAGCTCTCGGGCATGAAGTTGAATTTCTTAGTCAAACGGACTTTTTCAGGGACGTCGGTCTGGAGCGCCAGGGTAGGAGAAGCTTCCCCGGCAGACACGCTGATCTGCTTCGGGGATTGGCTCGTGAAGGGTCGCGTGGAAAGCTGCCACTCCTGGTGCTGAAGCAAGTCGACCGCCAGCGGAAGATAGCCGGTTGCCTGGGTGGGCACGAGCTCCATTGGAGGGGAGCTTTCGTTCACGTCTTGACGGTATTTCTTGACCTGAAATGACTTGACACGGGCTCCGGGTGCCAGGATGTGCATGGTGAATAGAGCGTCGTCCACCGTCCACTTGTCGAAGTGCTGGTCACTTCGACCCAACCGCTCTTGGGGCAATGATTTCGGGGCAATGGATTCCAGTGGCAGCGGAGGGGAAGGTTGCTTCTGGTCCTGCTCCGCAGGCGTTGCGGGTGCCTCCGTCTTTTGGGGCTGTTTGGTTTCGGGGGTGAAGAAGAACTGCCAGATGACCAGAACGAGAAGGGACAAAACGAAAGCGAGCAAAGCCCTTTTTTCCATTGGGGAATACTCCGATTTTATTCAGTCGATTTAGGGGGAAGGGATTTGTCAACGGGGTCAACCCCCCCTGGGTGAAACGGGTGGCAATGGGCGAGTCGCTTTGCTCCGAGAAACAATCCTTTCAAGGGCCCGTACAACCGGATGGCATCGTAGGCGTACTGGGAACAGGATGGGGTAAATCGGCAACAGGGGCCGATGAGTGGGGAAATCAACAGCTGATAGGCTCGAATGAGCACAAGAAAAACAGCGCGGATCATATGGTCCGTTCATCCTATGTTGAGCAGAGCTTCGCGAAGCTCGCGGGCGATATCTGTGGAGGAAAGTCTTTCGGTCCCTGGTCGGGCAATGGCAACGATATCTTTACCCGGCGGAGGTATCTGTGACTTGTTCAATCGAAACCATTCCCGAAGACGCCTTTTAATAAGGTTTCGTTCAACAGCTTGCCAGTATCGTTTCTGAACCACAATCCCGAGTCTGTGATACGCCAAGCCGTTTTCTGCGAGATTCAGGCTGAAATGCCTTGTTCGCAAACGTTTCCCAGCGTTTTTCACTCGCCGGTATTCAGCTGAGGCATGCAACCTTTCGTGAAACGGAAAGCGGTATGGTTTCCCTGCCAATGCTTTCCCCGCCTGTATTGTGGCTCTGCATCACGTTGTGAGCACTGCAGACCGCTAATCTGGAGCGTTGTCCAACTCATTCGTGGTCCCAGTTCGAAAGACCCCTTGCGTCCGTGCATGCATGAAACCTGGTCGGACAATGGGGCAGTCAAGCTGTACGATGCAGAGTTTTCTCATCAAAAGCCACGCCAAAGTACTCTTGACTCAGGCTGAAAGGCGCTTGCGCCCTTTTGCCCGCCTTCTCTTAATAATATCGCGTCCGGATTTCGTGGACATTCTCTCCAGAAAACCGTGAGATCTTTTTCTCTTCAAGTTGCTGGGTTGAAACGTTCTCTTCATTGCCATTCCTTAATGCCATTAACGAACCGTGGTAGATTCCACGGAAGACTGGCCTGTAGAGATTCGGAATCTGAAGCCGCGAATGCGGCCCGGCTCCATTTACAACAATGCCCGAAAAGCGGCAGCAGGAAAACGTACTTGTAATCGAATCCATTCCTGATTGTCAAGCCGCAAAAGTTGCGGAATGTCGAAGCATGAAATCCTTGACGGATGAATTTACCCATGGCAATGGACAGCCTTTTGTGATCTTCCAATACACGGTGGAGTAAAGATTTCGTCTGTTGCCGGAGGCAGTGTTGCCTGCGCTCAAGGCAATACAGGAAACGAAAGACAAAGTTTTCCTTGGCACTCTCTTAATGATTGAAGATACTGGATGCACGTGCTATGAAGTGAAGCCTTCCACACAGTCAGGCGAAAGGAGAGAGTTAGCCGATGTTCCATAACCGCATTCTGGGGTGGTTTTCCAACGACTTGGCGATTGATCTCGGGACAGCCAATACCCTTGTTTATGTCAGAGGTAAGGGAATTGTCCTCTGCGAGCCCTCTGTGGTTGCCGTGAGAAAGGATGAGCGAGGAGCCAATCGTGTTGTTGCGGTGGGTAAGGACGCCAAAATGATGCTTGGAAAAACTCCTGGGAATATTATCGCAATTCGGCCCATGAAAGATGGCGTCATCGCGGATTTTGAGGTGGCAGAGGCAATGCTGCGCTATTTCATTCGTAAAGTACATAATCGACGCAACCTTGTAAGGCCAAGAATCATTGTGTGCATCCCTTCCGGTGTGACTCAGGTTGAGAGGCGGGCGGTGAGGGAATCGGCTGAATCGGCGGGTGCGAGAGAAGTGTATCTGATTGAAGAACCGATGGCGGCAGCCATAGGAGCCGGTTTGCCCATTACCGAGCCGGTTTGTAACATGGTGGTGGATATCGGCGGAGGTACAACAGAAGTTGCGGTAATCTCCCTAGCCGGAATCGTCTACAGCAGGTCGGTGCGAATTGGTGGCGACAAGATGGACCTGGCGGTTCTTCAGCATATCAAGCGGAAGTACAACCTGATGATTGGCGAGCGTACCGCCGAGCTGATCAAGACAACCCTCGGAAACGCCTATCCCACAGGAGAGGTGGAGACAATGAGCATCAAGGGGCGTGATCTGGTCAGCGGTATTCCGAAGACTGTTGAAATCAATTCCGATGAGATACGGGAATCCATTCAGGAGCAGGTCGACACCATCGTGGAGACCATCAAGATTGCTCTGGAGCAAACCCCGCCTGAGCTGGCCGCAGATCTTGTGGATCGGGGCATTGTCCTGACTGGT
>JAAYUJ010000606.1 GCA_012517775.1 Deltaproteobacteria bacterium | reverse complement strand
TGCTGCAAAGGAAAAAGAACATCCCATGGGAGATCCCCGATACAAGGGAATCGATCGTGTCCTTAAGAGGCAGCAGTATCAGCAGGATGCACTCATCGAAGTGCTCACTGCCGCTCAGGAAGCCTTCGGTTACCTCACGGAGGAATCACTCATCTACATCGCCAGGCAGTTGAAACTGCCGTTCAGTTGGGTCTATGGTGTTGCAACCTTCTATCATTTCTTCTCGCTGAAGCCCCAGGGTGAACACAGTGCCATCGTGTGCCTCGGGACAGCCTGTTATGTGGGCAAGGCAGCCGAAATCGTGGAATCCCTCGAGAAAGGGTTCGCTATCAAGGCAGGCCAGACCACGCCGGATGGAAAGCTGACTGTTACCACAACTCGCTGTTTGGGCTGTTGCGGACTCGCTCCGGTGGTTGTTCTCGACAACAACGTGCTGGGCAAGGAGACTCCTGAGACGACACTGGAGAAGGTGCGCCAAGCGCTCGCGGGAGCAGGAGGTGGGAATGGAGGAAACGGCCCCTGATCGGTTGCCTGGAACTCCACGGGAACTCTATTCCTCTGAACACTTCACCATGAAGGAGAAGACAGCGATATGGACCGAGATGAACTTAAGGCAATGGCCCAGGCTGAGCTGGACCAACAGCAAAGATTTCGCTGCCGCATACTCTGCTGCATGAGCACTCCCTGTATCTCGTCGGGCGCAACGGCCATATTTGAAGCGCTCCAGGATGCCATCAAGAGCGGCCAGTTGGATGCCGAGGTGGAAGCCGTCGCGACAGGCTGCATGGGACCGTGCAGTCGGGGACCGTTGGTTACGGTCAAAGTGGAAGGCAAGGAGGACGTGATCTACGAGCACGTCACTCCTGATCTCGTCATGGATATCATCGACAAGCACGTCCGCATGGCCCCGGCGCCATCCCTGGATGGCAAAATCCTTCCAAGAAGCATCCCTTTCTTCACGAAACAGGTCAAGACCGTACTGGCTGACAGTGGTTTCGTGGACCCGGAGAGGATCGAGAGTTATGTGGCGAGGGACGGCTACACCGCTCTCGGGAATGCACTGCGGGAGATGACCCCTGAAGAAGTCTGTGAAGAGATCACAAAAAGCGGTATTCGCGGCCGCGGAGGCGCGGGTTATCCGACGGGTCTCAAGTGGCACATGGTGCGAAAGGCCCCCGGTGAGCGAAAATATGTGGTGGCAAACGGTGACGAGGGGGACCCCGGTGCGTACATGGACCGGACATTGATGGAATCAGACCCTCACCGGGTTCTTGAGGGGATGGCCATTGCCGGATACGCAGTGGGTGCTGAGCAGGGTTACGTGTATGTGCGCGGTGAGTATCCCCTGGCGGCGAAGCGATTGGAGAAGGCCATCCGACAAGCCGAGCGAAAAGGGCTTCTGGGCAACCGCATTCTGGACAGCCCCTTCAATTTCCGCATCGACATCAGAATGGGTGCAGGAGCTTTTGTGTGTGGTGAAGAAACGGCGCTCATGCAATCCATCATGGGGAGACGGGGACAGCCTGTTCCCCGCCCGCCGTATCCTGCTCACAAAGGACTCTGGGGTGGGCCGACCCTCATCAACAATGTGGAGACCTTCGGCAATATCGCATCCATCATCGGCAAAGGGGCGGAGTGGTATGCAAGCTACGGCACGGAAAAGAGCAAGGGCACGAAGATCTTTGCTCTTGCCGGCAAGGTGGTGAACACGGGTCTTATCGAGGTGCCCATCGGCATTACTCTTCGGGAGATCGTCTATGACATCGGCGGCGGGATTCCCGGGAACAAGGCGTTCAAAGCGGCCCAGACAGGTGGACCCAGCGGGGGGTGTATTCCCGCGGATTATCTGGATGTTCCCATCGACTATGAGAGCCTGGCGCGACTCGGGTCCATTATGGGTTCCGGAGGACTCATCGTCATGGATGAAACCAGCTGCATGCCGGACGTAGCGAAGTTCTTCATGGAATTCTGCATGGATGAAAGCTGCGGCAAGTGTGGTCCCTGCCGGGGCGGAACGGTCCAGATGCACAGAATTCTGGAGAAAATCACCGATGGCACTGCTGTGATGGATGACCTCAAGAAGCTGGAGGAGTTGTGTCTGATGGTCAAGGAGACCAGCCTCTGCGGTCTGGGGCAGACCTCCCCCAACCCCATCTACAGCACCTTGCGGTATTTCAGGGAGGAATACGAAGCTCACATCAAGGATCACCATTGCCCTGCAGGTGTCTGTACGTTTGCCAAGAAAGGCGGATTGGGCCTTAACAAGGTTGCCTGATGACTGCATGATCTCGCAATGTTCTCAATGGAGGTGTCATAATGCCGGTTGTCACCCTTACCATAAATGATAAACTTGTAAGCGCCCGGTCGGAGAGGACTATTCTGGAAGCGGCCAGGGATGCGGGATTTGAAATCCCCACCCTCTGTCATCTGGAAGGGCTCACTCCTCGGGGAGGCTGCCGACTGTGCGTTGTTGAGGTGGAGGGCAGCCCGAGACTCTTTGCCTCCTGTGTCACCCAGGTGCAGGAAGGGATGGTGGTCAGGACCGACACGGAGCGGCTCCAGAATTACCGGAAAATGATGGTGGAATTGCTTCTGGCGGAGCGGAACCATATCTGCGCAGTGTGCGTCATGAACGGCCACTGTGAGCTGCAAAGCCTTGCCGCCAAATTGGGCGTCGATCATGTGCGCTACGATTACCTGTGTCCCGATCTTCCCGTTGATGCGAGCCACGAGCGTAACACGAAGGACCCCAACCGTTGTATTCTCTGTGGGAGATGCATCCGCGTGTGTGATGAGGTGGAAGGCGCCCATTGCCTCGATATGATGGGTCGCGGGATCCATTGCAACGTGATCACGGGGATGAACCAGGAGTGGGGTAAGTCCAGAAGCTGCACTTCATGCGGGAAGTGCGTCGAGGTCTGCCCGACGGGTGCTCTTTTCAAGAAGGGAATGAGCGCTGCGGAAATGGAAAAACACAAGGATTTCTTGATCTGGATTCTGGATGGTCGAGACAAGAAGGTATGGCATTGGACCAGATAGAAGGAGCGGCACAAGATGACCACCAAGCAAAACAAAAAAGTGAGATTGGCCACCGCTTGGTTTGGCGGATGCGCCGGCTGCCATATGAGTTTTTTGGACATAGACGAGCGCATCATTGATGTGGCGCAACTGGTGGATGTCGTCTACAGTCCGATCGCGGATATCAAGGAATTTCCCGAAGATGTGGACGTGACTCTGGTGGAGGGTTCGGTGGCCAACAGTGATCATGTGAGGGAAGCCCGGGAAATCCGCAAGAAAAGCAAGATTGTCATCGCATTCGGCGACTGTGCGGTGACGGGGAATGTTCCAAGCCTTCGCAACCGTCTCAACATTGATGACGTGCTGGCAGAGGTTTATTCGGAGGGGCCTGGAAAGTCTCCGAGCGGCAAGGACGA
>JAAYUJ010000084.1 GCA_012517775.1 Deltaproteobacteria bacterium | reverse complement strand
TCTCATCCTTTGTCCCGATGGTGGAATTGCCGTTGTGGGGTGGCACGTGGAGTCGAGGCCCCGCTTCTATATGAAATACACGAATTGGGCCTGGAGCTTTTTGCACTCGAAGCGATCCGACCTGCTGGATTATTATCAAAAGCTCCTCGCCGGGGAGATGACGGGGGCTTTTCAGCGGGAGAGAAGCCAGGTCCTGAGCTTTTGTATCATGGAGCAGTTCGTGGACATCTACCGTAATGAGGGGGAGAAGGGAAGGGAGGTTGCATCCGAGCAGGCAGCCCATTCGGAGGCCCTGTTTCTGGAATGTATCAGGAACATGATGGGCTCTTGAGTAATCCCGAAAGGCTGCTTTCCATCATCCCCCTGCACATATGAAACCAGATTCTCAGGTGGTGCTCCACGGTACAGAGTATTCATCATCGTGTTTCACCAGGCAGCAAACGCTGAACCATTTCAAGCACATTGCCTGATTCCGGGTAGCTTCTCATTAAGCCCAGGTAATAGCAGCCTTGTAGGTCGGGTTTCCATACCCGACACTCTGGTGCAAAGACTGTCGGGGTTGGAATCGCGACCTACTTATTGAGAAAGTACGATTCTCGGTAACTTCCCATTAAGCCCAGGTAATAGCAAGTTTGTAGGTCGGGTTTCCATACCCGACACCCTGGCGCAACAGCTGTCGGGATTGGAATCCTAAGCTACTTATTCAGAAGTTGCGATTCTCGTGAATGCATCCTGCTGCCAGCTCACTGTGCGCCCAGACGCCGACCGGTTCTCGATAATGCGCCTGCTCACAGAATCCTGAAAATCAATTGGAGTGGTTGCTCCCTGCAGTGGTGGCTTCCCCCCCCACGATTCATTACAGGAGAGGGTAATGAAAAGAACGGGTTTTCTCTACGATGAGAGATTCCTCCTGCACAAGACGGGTCCCGACCATCCAGAGTGTCCTGATCGACTCGAAGCAATATACAAGGGTCTGAAGGAGGCGGGGCTTCTCTCGAAGCTCATCACCATTCAGGCCACCAAGGCCCGGCAGCGATGGGTCGAGGCCGTGCACACTCCAAGACATCTCATCCGCTTCGAAGAAGCATGCATGCTTCATCTGCCCGAGTACGGCTGTCCCGACAACCAGATGTGTCCGGACACGTATGAGATTGCGATGCTTGCCGTGGGAGGAGTCCTGAACATGGTGACCCTCCTCATGGAGGGCAAGATCGATAATGGATTCTGTGCTGTGAGACCTCCGGGACATCACGCTGAAGTCAGTCAGGCCCTCGGCTTCTGCTACTTCAACAACGTGGCCATCGCCGCCCGTTTTCTTCAGCTGAAATGGGGCATCGAGAAGGTAGGGATCGTTGATTTCGACGTCCATCACGGCAACGGAACCCAGCACATCTTCGAACAGGACCCAACGGTCTTCTACTACTCGATTCATGAGCATCCGTCTTTCTCATTTCCCGGCACGGGCAGAGAATTCGAGAAAGGGACAGGTCCCGGTCAGGGATTCACGCTCAACTCGCCTGTCCTTCCCGGTCAGGGAGACAATGAGTACAAGGCCATCCTGCAAAGAGATCTCCTGCCTGCCTTCGAGTCCTTCAAGCCGGACGTTATCCTGGTTTCCGCCGGATTTGACGCGCACGTGGACGACGACATGTCGGATATCAACCTTTCCACCGAGTGCTTTACCTGGATGATGCAACGCATCGTTGACATGGCCGAAAAGTACTCCCATGGCCGAGTCATCTCAGTGCTCGAAGGAGGGTACTCCTTGAAACGTCTGCCGGAGCTCATCGTGAACCATGTCCGAGTGCTTCTGGGGGATATGGAGCGAATCGATTGATACGAACACAGGGTCTGATCTTCATCTCATGGTTTCAGATGAATGAAACGGATGCAGCCTGAACGTTCTTCGATTGAATCATATGCATGAACAACGGTTTCTCATGGAAGGAGAGGAAGGGTTATGTTTATTGATAAATCCATGACGAGGAATGTGGTTTCGATCCATCCGGATACCCATGTTCTGGAGGCGAGGGAGCTCCTTGCCAAACACAGGATTCGTCATCTTCCTGTTGTCGACGAGAACATGAAGGTGATTGGAATCATTACGGACCGCGACATACGAACTGCGATGCCTTCGCCGTTTCTGGAGGAGGAGGAGACGAAGAAAGAAAAGGAGCGCTTCGAAAAGCTTCAGGTCAAGGACATCATGACGCGGGACCCTGTCACCATCACTCCGTTCAACACGCTGGAAGACGCCATCCTGCTCATGCAGAAAATGCGGGTAGGGGCGTTCCCGGTTGTGGACCAGGAGGGCAGGCTCAGGGGCATCATCTCCGTTCGTGATCTCATGCGGGCTTTTATCAATGTGCTCGGGATAGAGGAGCCCGGACACCTCTTCTGCATCGTGGTGGAAGACAAAATCGGGCAGATGAAGCGTATTGTCGATTGCATCACCGAGGAGCACATTTCATTTGGCAGCATTCTCGTCGCAAGGCACTGGGAAGAGGGAAAGAGGGCCGTGTTTCCTTACCTTCTCACGAGCAACGCTTCTCTCGTGAAACGAAAGCTGAAGAAGGCGGGATTCGAGCTGCTCGATCCCATGGAGTGGAGCCTGGAGCAACTGCCCAAGTCCGAATCTTGATGTTCTTCCCGATTTTATTTTAGAGCTTTTTCCATGACCCGTTCCCTGTCACAAGCGGCATCGAGCTATTTCGCCTACCTGGCCCTTCACTTTCCTGTAATGTGCGCCAGCGACGAGTTTCACTTCGTCCCGCGAGCGCAACAGGCTGCAGAGTACTATCACTCCATGGAGGATCTGGATGCACGGCGGATCGAGGAGCATATCGCCGTTCTTCAGGACTATCAGGCGGAATTCCGTCGTCTGAGCAGCCCGGAGGATGAAGAAATCGAGGAGGCCATCGACCGGGAGCTTCTCAAGGCAAGCGTTGCGGGGATTCTCCTGGAATTGTCCCACTCAAGGGCATGGCAACACAATCCATTGTTGTATTTGAAAATCGCGTTCATCGGGCTGGATCATGCCTTGAACAAACCTTACGGCAGTATGGCGGAGAGGCTTGAGCGGACCCTGTCCCGCCTGAATCGGGTGCCCATGCTCCTGCGGCAGGCTGCCGACAATCTGGAGCAGGTTCCGGCAGCATACTGCCAGGCGGCTCTGCATATGGCGCACGATTGTGACAGATATCTTTTCGAGATACCGGGGCACTTCCCTGATCATCTCAACGCCATTGCGCCGGCACTGGAAGGGGCGCGTTTCGCCGTCGGCCGGTTCATCGGTTTCCTGGGGTCAATCCGCCCCGTTCGCGATGAAAAATGTGCCGCACCTTCCGTGGAGATGGTTCTCAGAGATCACTTCGGGTCATTGAGGACACTGAGGGAGGTGTTCGACCTGGCCAGGGAAGAGTGGTTTGAGTGCCTCGCTCGACTGGGGAAGCTCCAGAAAGGGATTGATGAGGGAAAGACCTGGGAGGAGCTCTACCACGCCTATGTGCCGAATGCAGTGAATGAGTGGGACACTCTGACCCTCTACAGAGGGGAGATGAAATCTCTGCAGGCTTTTTTCCGGGAACACGGGTTTGAGGAGTTCACCGATGGAGGACTCCCCGAGATTGTTCCCACTCCCGTCTATCTGGAGTCCGTGCGCAGTTCCGCCTCTTTCAGCGCGGCGTTCACGGAGGATGAGAGGGAGAAGGATTTCTTCTATATTACAACCGAGCCACCCGACCGAAGGGGCGAGGAGGCCTCTGTTCTTTTGAGAAAGCGCCTTCACCGGGAGTTCAGGTTCCTGACGGCTCATGAAACGTTTCCCGGCCATTTCCTTCTGGATTCCACCCGCAGGAGACTTCCCAGCCCTGTCCGACGTCAGATCGAATCACCGCTCTTCTATGAGGGGTGGGCCTATTATGTGGAGTCGCTGCTGACTGAATCCGGTTATGTGGATGACCCTCTGGAATGTCTGGTGGACTGGAAGAGGCGTCTGTGGAGGGCGGCGAGGTGCCAGATCGATGTCGGTCTGAACGTGGGGCTGATTTCATGGGAAGATGCGGTGAAGCTGCTCACAAAGGCGGGTTTCAGCCGGGAGGAATCTGAAAACCAGGTTCGTCGATTCCGGCTGAATCCGGGCTATCAGTTGTGTTACAGTCTTGGGCGCTATGAAATTGTGAAATTGAGAGATCTCTACTCCTGTAAGGTAGGGCGGAATAGATTTCATGGAGCACTCCTGACCGGAGGTGAGATCCCTTTTCAGTTTATCGAAGAGCGGCTGCGGCGCCTTTGCGCCATGGAACAATAGTGAGAGAGGAGCGCGGCTTGAAGGAATTCTGGGGATATCATTCAGAGTGGAACCTGGGGAGCCCTGGCGGCTGGGACTATCAGCGGATAACACAGATCATCGGCAAGGCGGTGTGGCAGAAGCTCGTCTCTGTGCGGCCCATTCCCGTGGATGTGGATTTTGACCACCCGTTTCTCTATCCCGTAAACGGATTTGTGGAGATGCTCATCGGAGCGCACAGAGCGAGGGAGGGAACCAATGCCGGGCTCATTGCCGTGGTGGCGGAGGAGGAGACCCTTGAGGACGTCACGGAAAATATCAATCTGGCAAAGCACCTGAGTGCCGTTGACGGCATCACGGGTATCCTCATTCCTCCCCATGATCTCGAGCTCCACAACGGGCAGGTCTGCTGGCAGGGGACCCCTGTCTCCATCCTCTTTGTGGATTTCAATTCGGACGTCCTCCTCGCCCTTCACAGAAAGCAGAATCTCAGTCCACTCCTGCAGGCGGTCAGGGAAGGACGCGTCATCAATCCCCGGGGTACCGAGCCCATCAACGTGAAGAGCATGTTTGAGGTTCTTACCACTCCGCCGCCGGGGAGATTTCACGAGGAGATCGTAGGTCGGACTCCCTGGACGAGGCAGTTCCGGGAAAGGAAGACAGTGGGCCCAAAGGGGGAGCCTATTGGGGATCTCGTCCGCTGGACACTGGACAATTGGAGTGAGTTGGTGCTCAAACCCGAGAGGGGCTATTCGGGAAAGGGAGTCAGAGTGGGAGGGGTGAATCCGGATGGGGACGATGCAGTGGCTCTGGCGCTTCAAGAGGGGCACTATATTGTCCAGGAAAGGATCCCTCTGAAAATG
>JAAYUJ010000605.1 GCA_012517775.1 Deltaproteobacteria bacterium | reverse complement strand
TCGAAAGCCCTCACGGCATAAGCCGGTGCGCCGGCCGCTACGCTGTTGGCGATAGTCACGATGCGGAATGTGTTGCCTCCGAAGTTCATCGGCCATTTGCCGGGGTTCTTGAACAAGTACGCCGCATCGATCCTCTCGATTGAGCAAATGCCGAAGAGCTTCAAAGGGCGAATTCCCAGTCGTTGCCCATGTCGGCTCACTTCATCGGGATCCACCTGCAGGTAGGCACAATAGCCGGACTTCCTGTCGAATACGGCAAACCACAGTGGAGACTCCGGCAAGGCATGGATCTCCAGGAGTGTAAGGGAGCCCCTGCTCGCCTTCGTCACATTACCCAATCCGTCGAGTGCAGCCATGGTCGACTCGGCCCTCACCTCCGCACAGCCTGCATTCGTAAGCACGATGAGATGCTTTCGCACCGGCGCGTGCCTGGTTTTCTTCATAATCATGGTCAACGCCCTCGCAGCCGCCTCTTCTCCCACTGCTTTCCACAATTCATACCGTGGATCGCCCTGGGGTCCCGCCGCCATGCACGTACCGAAAGGAAACGGGCACAGAGACAGGAACACCAGCATGACCACTCCCACGAGAACCATGCACTGCATCTTGACGCTCTCAACCTCTATGTTTCCTTTTACCAACCGCTTCATCGCCCTTCCTTTCCTGAGACAAATGAAAAAAGCCAGGGACGGCATTTAAGAATACCTGCTGCATTCCCAAAGCCTTCCTGGCTTCCTTCAAGTGTCCCAAACCCGGAAAAACCGAACTGGACGGGCAAATGCCATCGAAAAAATGATGGATCCCCGGCCGGCCCTCCTCCCATCAGGGCACAAGCCTTCATGGCTTCAAACTTCCCACACCGGCAAATGGGAAATTATGGCACCTTACGCACTGACCTCTCGACTTGGAAAAAGTCGTTCGCACCGTTAATGCGACTTCAGTCGCAAGCATTGTGGCAAAAGAATCACTGAAGGTATTACGCCGGAATTGGGAACCCCTATGACCGATCGGAAACAGGCGGCTATAGCGCCTTCCTTAAAGGGCCTCCGGTGCAACAGGTTAGATTCTAGACCACAAGGGGCTGTTCTGTCTACTTCTTCGATCCATGATTGGGACCTTCTGTTGACTTCCGGTCGAAACGTAACTTCTCAGCATGTCCAGGTAACCATTGCTTTGTAGGTCGGGTTTCCATACCCGACACCATGGCAAAAAGACTGTCGGGATTGGAATCCCGACCTGCTTATTGAGAGAGTACGTCAAAATATCATAAGCATCCGAGGTGAGAGTATCCCGCTACCCTCAAATACCTCTTGACAAGCTGCTCATCAGCGGTTTAACAGGATGCATCTCGATCGGGAATCCCTTGGAAAGCAGCAGGAAGCTGGCGTGGAACGAGACCCGGTTCACTCCCCGCCGTCAATGAAGAATTGGCGGTTTTTGGAGGGGATGATGCCCGTTTGAGAAGAAGACGCCCGTTTTCTTAGCGGGGGTGGCTTTTTGTGATGTTCTGAAATGAGCGAAGCCAGGAAGGCGTGGCCATGCAAGAAGATGGCCGTACCTTCTCGGCTTTTTTTGTTTAAGTGTTGATAGAGGAGGTATCAGGATGCAGCCGGAACACTCTCGGGAATTATGGGAAGTGATGCGGTTCCACGGTTATGCCTGTCCGGGCGTTACGATTGGGGATCGAGCGGCCCCCGTCGCCCGCACTCATCTGGGAAGCGATCGTTCTTAAAGCGGGGGGTTACCAGCCGGTGCGCCGAGAAGGTCATAGAACCCCGCGCCCGTATCCTGGACGGAAAAGTCGCCTGCATACCCTGCAGTGAGGAGTATTCACGTGGTTCGCGACACGAACACCGCTAATTCGAGTAGAGGATTGAAAACTGCCTCTGTCGTGGGCGTGGGAGATGTCTTCAAAGGGGACCTCGGCCTAGCCTGTTATGTTCTGGAAGCCCTTGGCCGGGAGATCATGAGGTCACGCGTCACACTCTCCTACCTGGCCGAGGATTCAATGCAGGCGGATGCCTGTATCTACGGGACCGATCTGGCGATCATCGTTCAGGCAATCCCTCTTGGCCTTCTTCCAGGACGGGTCACCAGTAGGAACCATAAGCGATTTCTTGAAAGCATCTCCTACCTTCGAGAGCAACACCACACCCTTGCTCAACTGGAACTTGCTCTCAACCGGACGGCCATGGCAGGCGGACTTCCCGAAGACATCCTTTTCGTATGGATCGAACCGGTACGAACAGAGGGGGTCGGACTCTCGCGTGAGGGCAAGAAAGCCTTGAGGACCGCCGTGAGAATGATCAAGGAGAAGCTGTTCCGACGCGGCTTCATTGATGAAAGCTCACTTCGTATCTCTGCCATCTGCCGTCTTCCCATTGCGGACTCCGTCGTCTGAAGAAGGACGACAGGATCGGCTTTTTCCGGTCCATCTGACACCTACCTGGAGGGCACCTGCCAAGGGTGCATCCTGCGGCTCGTGATCCTTTCCCGCCATCGAAGCTCCACCAGTTGACGGTTGTCGGCACTCATGCTATTCAGGGTTTTCTCAAAGGGGCAGTCTGCCCGGTGATCTGCCCGATTCCGTTCTATTGGATCTGTCAGTCTTTTCTATGCCGGTGATATTTACACAATGAAGACCTCCTTGCAAGTTACTGAAGTCCGTGGCGATTCGGATATGCGCCGATTCATTGAACTTCCGTGGAGAATCTATGACGGCGATCCTAGGTGGATTCCTCCACTGAAACGAGAAATCAGAGACCTGCTGGATCCAGGGGTTCACCCGTTCTGGCAGTTCGCAGAAAGAGTCCTTTTTCTTGCTCTCAGGGGAACGGAGCCCATAGGTCGTGTGGTCGGAATCATCAATTACAACCACAACCGTTTTCACAACGAGCGGGCGGCGGCATGGGGATTCTTCGAATGCATCAAGGAGCCTGAGGTAGCAGAAGCCTTGTTCTCCAGGGTGCAGCGATGGGCCGGTGAAAAAGGAATGCAGGTTCTGAGGGGCCCCCTGAACCCTTCCACCAACTATGAGATCGGAATGCTCCTGGAAGGCTTTGATCTGCCTCCTGTTTTCATGATGTCGTATAATCCCCCGTATTACCTGGATCTTATGGAATCATGCGGTTTTCGGAAGGAGAAGGACCTCCTGGCCTATGCCGTGGACAGGAACTGGCAACCCCCGGAATGGGTCGGAAACATTGCCCGGAAGATCCTCGAGGAGAACAATGTTCGAGTCAGGCACATTCAGATGCGGAATCTTCAGGACGAGGTGCATATCATCAAGGACATTTACCACGATGCATGGTTCGACAACTGGGGCTTTGTCCCGATGACCGATGCCGAAATTGACGAAATGGGGCGAAAACTGAAGGGAATCATCGACCCGAAGCTCGTTTTCTTCATACTCCTGGATGAGAAACCGGTGGGCGTGGGAATGATCGTTCCAGATATCAATCCACTCCTCAAACACTTCAATGGTCGTATCGGAGTTCTCGGTTGGATGAAATATCTCCTTTACAAGAAGGAAATCACAGGCCTTCGCGGGATGATCTTCGGCATCAAGAAGCAGTACCAGCAGATGGGACTTCCCCTCGTGGCCTTTGACTATCTTTACAGGGGTCTGCTTGAAAACGGGAGCTTGCGCAGGTATAGCACGCTGGAACTTGGTTGGAACCTGGAAGACAATGATCTTATCAATAAATGGTACGACGATGGCGGAGCAAGGGTTGTCAAAAGATTCCGAATTTTCAGCAAACTCATCTGAGATCGCTTCTCAGGCGGTTTTTACTTCAGGGCGAACCAAAAAGCAGGCCCTTCAATCAGATGCCGTTCTTTCATTTGTGTGGCGAGTTCAAGACTTGCATGAGAAGGCTCTCCAAATCCACCGTGACACCGGGACCCGTATTATAGCGGATCCATCACAACTGGGTCTGGAGGATGCCGTGAACTGCCTGCATTCATACCCCTTTTCAGGCTTCAAGGTGGATCTGAAGATCCCCTTCCCATGGCTTTTGGAGCCAGGTATCGAGCCTCTGGTGGAAGACCCGGGCATCGAGACGCTCTGGGTTGAATACCATCCTCTCGTCCATGAACAACCCATGGAATCCTTCCTCAATCGAGTCAGTGAGATTTCCCGCATTAGGCCCTGTTGCCCAGTCTTGGGGGACACCCACTGCATACAGGAGCTGCTGCGAGAGCCCTCCCTGGCAATCCGCGGCTTTGCGATCAAAGGTCTTGAGGCATCCGGCTTCGTCAGCACGGAGAGTGTTTTGGTCTTGTACGGTGCAGTCAGGGAGCTTGTGCGGGAGAACGCCCGCCAAACGGATATCACTATATGGGGGGGCATTGCCACTCCGGAGGCGTGTTCGGCTTTTCTCACATGCGGTGCGAAAGGGGTCGTCTTCGAGTGTCTCCATTGGCTCACCGATCTTCACCCATTGAGCGAAATGGGCCGCCGATCTCTGGAAAAACTTCGGTACCATCAGACGGATATCGCGGGACTCAATTTGGGAATCCCTTACAGGGCTCACAACCGTGGCAATGCGGTCCCTTTAAAAGCTCTGAAGGATCTTTCATCCGGAGGACATACCGCCGAAACACGCCGTCGGCAGTTTATCAGCATGATAGCCGGGAAAGCGGTTCATCCCCTAGATGGCAATTATACACGGGAAGAGCTCATTCCGCTTGGTGTGGAAGCCGCATTTGCCAGGGACTTTGCGGAACGCTTCGGCGTGCGGACCGGCGAGGCAATCCGGGGGCTCGTTGCAGAAACCGCGAGGCTCCATCGGAAGGCGACGGAGAACCCACGACCCTTTGCGGCAAGTGCCACGGCCAGGGAAATGGGAACCCGGTATCCATTCATTCAAGGGGGGATGTCGTCCATTTCGGACGTTCCTGAATTCGCCCTGGAAGTGGCCAGGGCGGGAGGGTTGCCCACCATCGCCCTGGGGTTCATGGACAAGGAAGCCATCGTCAAAAGGCTCGGAGATTTGGACCGTCTCATGGGGGGGCAAGCTTACGCCCTCAACATGGTGTCTCTCCAGGAGAACCCGTTTAGAAACGAGCAGATGGAGTGGATCAGGGAACACCGGCCCCCATTCGTCGTGATCGCCGCAGGCGAGCCTTCTATTGCTCGAGAGATGGCAAAGGAAGGCATTGAAACCATCTACATCGCTCCAACGGAAGAGTTGCTCCAGATGGCCCTTGAAGCCGGCATTCGATACATCGTCTTGGAAGGATGCGAAGCCGGTGGCCATGTGGGACATCACACCACCCTGACCCTCGCTCAAATGGCGCTCCTCATGCGCCGATGTCATCCTACCCTGTGGCAGGAAAAACGCGTCATCCTCGCCGGTGGGATCTGCAACGGGGATACCGCTTTCATGGCCTGGATGCTCGGTGCGGACGCCATCCAGATGGGCACCGCTTACCTCGCAACACGGGAAATCGTCGAAACCGGCGCGTTGACCCGGGTTTATCAATCCGCCATTATGGAAGCCTCTCTCGGAGATACGATCATCACGGGGGAATCCACGGGGCTCCGTGTCCGCTCCCTGAAGACACCCAAAACCAATGCCATCTGTGCTCTCGAAGAGGAATTCCTGAAGGAAGGGACCGGTATCCTGGAACATAGACGGAAGATGGAGGAGCTTTGCGCGGGAAGTCTGTACATAGCGGCAAGAGGAGAAGACAAGTGCGCCCCCGGAATCCTTGACGACAGGACTTGCCTGGAACGAGGCCAGTTCATGAGCGGTGCCTGCGCCGGCACCATCCGTGGGGTGTGCACCATTGCCCAGCTGCACCATGAGCTTGCGGAAGGGGCCAGGATCACCGCAAGGCCCGAGCTTCTCCGTGAAACGGGAAAACCAGCCCCTCCATTTCGGAAGAGCGTCTCATGGCAGGGATTTCCGGAACGTATCGCCATCACCGGCATGAGCATGGTCAATGCCCTTGGCAATTCCCTGCAGGAGATTTTCGAGGCGAGCCTTGCCGGCAAGTCAGGTATTACAACCGTGCCGCCTTCCCGATGGGGCCATGAAGCCTACTACTCCCCGGTTCCCATGACCCCAGAGAAAACTTACTGCCGGGTC
>JAAYUJ010000604.1 GCA_012517775.1 Deltaproteobacteria bacterium | reverse complement strand
TTAGAGGATGATCAGGCCTCATGAACTCCTCCGAGTCGAGCCGCTTGATGACGGAAGCTACTTCATGCAGGCTTCGAGCATCGATTCACTCGGCTTGGAGGGCATCCCCTCGGAGCCTTTTCCGGTCAATGTGCGGACCAATCCCATTCCTCCTTTCATTCAGTCGCCGGTGGACGGGACGGAGTACAAGACGGTCACCATGGAGTTCTCGTGGCTGCAGGTCGAGGATGCCGCCAAATATCAGATGGAGATCGCAGAAGACCCTGATTTTTCACATGTTGTCGACGAAAAGGAACTCGTGCGGAAAGCCGGGTACAAGACAAAAGTACTGCTGCCCAGGACCTATTTCTTTCGGCTGCGCTCCATTGCAGCCGACAATTACGTGGGAGTATGGTCCGACACCATAAGGTTCTCACTGCTTCAACCTCCGCCGGCACCCTCTTCGGAACCGCCTAAGAAGGGCAAGAAAGAGATCAACATCCGGTGGAAAGATCTAGGGGAGGGTTTCAGCTATCATTTTCAGCTCGCCCGGGACAAGGATTTCGAAGAGGTTCTTCTGGACAGGATGGTGGACCGAAGCCAGTGCGCGTTTCGGAAGCCCAGGAAGCCGGGTCAATACTTCGTTCGCGTCAGTGCCGTCAAAGCGGACGGCTTTGAGGGGCATTTCTCCTCACCCCAGAGCTTTGAGATCGGCTGTTTTGAATGGTGAGGAAGTAGAATAGTAGGCATGCGCAGCCCGATAGTACTATCTCAATAAGTAGGTCGGGATTCCAATCCCGACAGCTTTTGAACCCACGTGTCGGGTATGGAAACCCGACCTACGAAGCAATCGTAATCGGGACTTATTGAGGAATTACGCCCTATAATGGGGGATGAGCCAGGAGGTATGCCTTCTCGGTTGTTTTCATCGAGCGGGGGACTACCCTCTCTCCAGATCAAGAATGTGGCCCATGAGAGATCCGCTTTCCAGACAGCGCATTCTGACAGCGCTTCCCGCAATTTTCCTTGTGATCTTCCTCGATTTTCTGGGCCTTTTTCGGGAGCTGGATTGCCGGCTCTTTGACCTGTTTCATCAAATTCGAGGTACAAGAAGCCCGTCCGACAGAATCGTCATTGCGGCCATTGACGAGAGGACGCTGCAGCAACTTGGCCGATGGCCGATTGACAGGAAGCATTACGCGGCTCTTCTCGATGGTCTTGCCAACGCTGCGGTTGTTGCATTCGACATCATCATGGGGGAGCCATCGGAGGACGATGGCGTCCTCTCCGAGGCAATGACACGTCACGGCAGAGTCGTTCTTCCTGAATACCTGAATCCTCAAGGGGAGATGATTCGTCCGGCAAGTTCTCTCCCCCCTGTCACTGCAGGCCACATCCACATCGAACAGGACGTGGACGGAATCACCCGGGAGGTCTATCATACAATCTTTCATAGAGATCAGATGATTCCGTCCTTCAGTTCAGCCATTTTCGACAACCTCGACGAAGGGGTTCTTCCCCGCAGCAGTTACAGTCCTTCTCATGACGCAGACGGGGAGAGGACTGTTCCGCTGCTCCTGCAAGCCGATCCCATGCTTATCAATTACTACGGTCCCAGGGAGACTTTTCGCCATATTTCCTTTGTTGACATCCTGGGAGGAAAATGGCCTCCGGGATTTTTCAAAGGAAAGATCGTTTTCGTGGGGGTAACGGTGGCAGGGATCGAAAACGAGCTGACTACTTCTTTTACCGGGGCAAGAGACCGAACGCCAGGCGTGGAGGTCCATGCAACCATCCTGAACAATCTGCTCGATGGAACCTACTACACTGAGTTGGATAGCAGGTGGATGTGGCCGGTCTGCATTGTCCTTTCGTTTGGCTACTTCCTACTCTGTTCCGCCAGGACTCCCGGACAGCTCGTGTCGATCTGGATTTCCGCCG
>JAAYUJ010000083.1 GCA_012517775.1 Deltaproteobacteria bacterium | reverse complement strand
GCATGCATGCTTGCAATCAGGGATTCCAGGCACACCGTCATTCGGCGTCCTCGAGAGTGGACGCCTTGCCGGTTCTCATAGAGGAAGGGAGAGGTGAATCCACAGTGCACTTTCTCCCTCCAACCGTACGTCGATGGCTCCCCCGTGCTTGTCGACGAGGATTTTGCACATGGGGAGATCGACAATGCTCTGCGCTGTCTGAAACGTTGTGAAGGGGTAGAAGAAGTGCTCCACGTCGTCAGCCGACATGTGCAGGACCGGGTAGCGGAAGTCCAGATCGAAGGATGCTCCCTTGCAGGATGATTCAATGGAAAGGGCACCTCCTTGAGGCATCTGGTTGAGAGCGTTGCGTATCAGGCTGTCCAGCACCCGCCTCATTTGAAGCCGGTCAACCTCAATGTCCGGAAGCCCTGTGGTCAGCCGGAGATCAAACCGTGCATGCTTTCCGCAGTCGGCCTCCTGAATGGCATGGAGCACGCCTTCAATGAGATCGTTCAAATCCGTTGGCGATTTTTCCAGCTCCACGGGGCGGATGTAATTGAGGATCATGTGGAGTATCAACTCCAGGCGGCCCACCTCTTTCAGAATGATCTCGACCTTCGGCCTGTTGGGATCGGCTGGGTCCATCGCAGACAGGAGCCTCCTGGCAAACCCTCCTGCCGATACCAGAGGATTGCGGATTTCATGAGCCAATCGGGCAGACACCTCGCCGATGGTCTTAAGCCCTTCGGTTCTGATGAGATCTTCCTGCAGCTTCACTCGGCCCGTCACATCCATGATAATGCCGTCCATGCTGCGGGTGGCGCCGCACGAATCTCTCAATGGAATGGCATGATCGATGACATAGACGATGTGGCCGCTCTTGTGGACCACACGGTACTCGGCAATGAAATCATTCCCCTCCTGGCAGCACTGCCATCTCAGTTCCCCTATTCTCCCTCGATCCTCACCGTATAGGCTCTCCTGCCATAAAACCGGATTGGAGAGCATCTCCACGGGACCGTATCCGAAAACCTCTTCCACAAACTGATTCACGAAAAGGATCTCACCGTCCTGCTTCATCCGATAGACGACGAGGGGAACGTTCTCGACAAGGCTCCGGTATTTCTCCTCAGATTCAATGAGATCTGCAGTACGCTCTTTTACAAGGGCCTCGGCTCTCTTGTAGTCGGAGATATCACTGAGAATGCCGACGGAACCCACCACCTTTCCAGATTCATCCACCCACGGAAAGGAATGGTCCCTCAGCCATTTGAGGTCCCTGGCACGGGTTCGAATCAAGTAGTCAGCGCGATACTCGCCGGTCTTTCCCTCAAGCCTCTCCCTCACGATCTCGGTGGGGGAGACACTCTCCTGCCCGGGCAGGTCGATTCTCACGACAAGTTTGGAGAAGCTCATGCTCTTGAAGTCTTCTGCGGAATAACCTGTCAACCCCTCGATTCCAGGGCTGAGATAGTCATAGGTCATGAAGTCGTATCTCAGGCGGTAGATGACATCACCGGTGGTTTCCGCCATGAACCGGAATCGCTCCTCGCTTTCCCGGAGTGCGTCCTCGGATTGCTTGCGCATCACCTCGACCGCTGCGAGGTTTCCGATGAGAAGAAGGGTATCCAGGTCGGATTGTGAATACGAGGTCTTCACTCGATTGAAGACGTACAGGACTCCCAGTATCTTTGCCCCCATTTGTACAGGAACGGCCATACCGGAGACGATACCCTCTTCAAAGACGATTCCCCGCATCGGCGGGTCAAGTCTCTCATCGGAAAAATAGTCCTCAACGATGGCGCCGGCCCTCGTTCGCGCCACCATGCCTCCGAGGCCTCTGTCCCATGGAATCCGCATCCTTCGATACGCTTCGGTTCTGATGCCTGATGAGCGATGTTTGTAAAACTCTCTCCGTTCCGTGTCGTAAAGGGAAATGTGGGATATGTCGGAGCAAAGGATCATCCTGCTTTTTTCTACAATGAGCTGCAGGTTGTCGTCCATGGAATGCTCGGATGTCATGGCAACGGCGAGGTCGTAAAGGCTATGAAATTTCCTCAGTTCGCCCTGCAGGTCTTTCTCCGCATGACTCCTGGCGAGGATCTCCGCCTCCAGTTCCTCTATCCTCTTCCGCATCTGCTCATTACTCATTTGCCGAGCCATGGGACCCTCCAGCTGCCTTGGCTTGAGCTCTTCCGGATATGACGTCATGGATCTCGGCACATGGGCGGGGGGGAAATGGAAGTCTCCATGACCTGAGTGGAATCCTCGTAAGCCTTTAATATATGTTACAGGATGGGATGACCATGATCAACAGCATCGGTGTATGAGAAAGTCCAAGGTGAGGGGGAGACGGGTCTGAATCCGCGGGATGCTTCCTTGCATTGGCTTTGGGGTCGGATGCCCACCTTCGCGGTTATGACGACCGGCCATTCATTGACGAGCTAAACGGCTTGCAGGCATGTCCACCATGGCGGATGAGGTTTGACTCGTTCGGGACGGCAGATTTCTAGAAGAGATAGAACATGTCCTTTTCCATATTGACCTGCATCCCCTTGAGCATGATCACTATGTCCCGAACTTCACCCTTTCGGGTCATGTAATACCCATCAAGCGTGACCCTGGCTTCAAAACCAAGTTGTCGAAAGGCTTTG
>JAAYUJ010000603.1 GCA_012517775.1 Deltaproteobacteria bacterium | reverse complement strand
GCCTGATACAGCCCCGAGGGACAGCTCCCGGTAGCGCCTCAGGGTCTCCTGTTGAAACGCAGGGTTCCACTTTTGACTTTGATCGATATTTCCCTGAATGACCCCAACATTCAGGGCCTCCGCCTCCTGCTGAACCTCTCTCAAAGCCTTGAGTCGGCTATCACCATAAATAATCGCCGCGACGATGCAGACTGCGAAAATCACGAGACTGACCAGAGCTTTTCTGGCAGTGAGAAATGCCAGCAGAGCCGTGTTGCCGAAAACCACCAGCCAGCTGATCCCGTAGACGCCAGTGATGTCGGCACATTGAACCAACTCGAGCAGGGGTGTCTGTGTATATCCCAGATTCGCCCATGGAAAGCCCGTTAGGGCACAGGCCCGGAGGAATTCAAGACCAACCCACGCGCATGGAAGGCAAAAAGCCAAAAGAAGAGGGTGGGCTTCCCATTTCCTGACAAAAACGGCAAAGCACGCCTGATAAAGACCGAGATAGGCACAGAGCAGCAACAGAATGAGAATGGCCACGGCAAGGGGGAGGCCCCCATAGTGATGGATGACATATCGAATCCAAAAAAGAACGGTGAAATTGTGTACCAACCCGCAGACATAACCCAGCGCGAATGCCCAGCCCACGCTCTTGCCGCGCAGAGCGAATAAAAGAGGAATGAGGGCAACCCAGGACAAGGGGTAAATCTGCTGGGAAGGGAATCCGACAGTGAGGAGACAACCACTGAGAACACTCAGGGCAAGTCCACTCCAAATCTCACTTCTGATCATCTGCGGCTACCGTATCAAGGGGTGACTTCTCAATAAGTCCAGGCACCGACAGTTCTGCAGGTCGGGGGCCCATACCCGACACCCTGGCTCAAAAATGCCGGAATTGGAATGCCGACCTACTTGTTGAAAGAGCACATCAAGTGTTTCTTGCGGCAAAAGGGGAGGAGGGAAAAGGAATATTCTTTCGGCATGCATGCTTGCACATCCCCAGCCCCTTTCATCAGGGAAATGCCAGCCTCAATGAGATGTATTTTCGAAGGACCGTGCTTCCGCTGATTCGGGGTCTACCCGGCTTATTCTGACCCGCTCGATCTTTCTATTATTGGCTGCTTCTATGACGATCTCTATTTTGCGATAAGTCACTCTTTCCCCAACAACGGGGACTCTGCCGAGGAGGCTGATGATAAAGCCCCCTACAGATTCAAACTTTCCTTCGGGCAGTTCCAAACCAAGGTAATCCTCCAACTCTTCCGCAGCCAGACGTGCATTGACGGAAACCGTGCCGTCATCATGCTCCACGAGCATCTTCTCATCGAAATCATGCTCATCCATGACCTCGCCGATGATCTCCTCGATGATATCCTCCAGGGTAAGGATTCCCGCAGTACCACCGTATTCATCGATCACCACCGCCATATGGGATTTGTTGTCGCGAAGGTCCTTCAGAACCTCACTGATTTTCTTGGTTTCCGGAATGAAGTAAGGAGACCGCACGAGGCTCCGGATTTCCAAATCCTCCCGGCCCCAGTAACTCAGAAGGTCCTTGGCATGGAGAGTACCAACGATGTTATCGATGTTGTCCTGATATATGGGAATGCGCGAATGTCCACTCTGAATGATGAGCTGGATGATATCGTTCAAGCGGGTGTTGGAATGGGCACAGACTGCATCTGTTCTGGGCACCATTATCTCTCTGGCAATGGTGTCACGGAAGGAGAAGATGCCCTGAATCATCTCTCCTTCATCCTCTGAGATCAAGCCCTTCTGCTCGCCCTCGTCAATGAGTTGTTGAATTTCTTTTTCGATATTCTCAGTCTCATCGACCCTGGCAAGCCTTCGAAAGCACATCCTGAGCCAATCTTTGAAACCTTTGGCCGACTCCTCTTCCAATGCTATTTCTCTCTCCTGATCAAATAATCCATCTCCGTGTCGATGACAGCCATGGAATCCGGGGAAACAGCTGTGACGAGCGTTGCTCATCCAGACTATGTTTCAGGTTAACAAGGCGGAGATTCGTTGTCCATAAAAATATATGTGAGAAGCTTGTATACCAATCGAGCTGCAAGGAGGTCAGGGGCGACCATTTGGGGAATCGGCGAAAGCTCCATGACATCGAATCCGATGATCTCGCTCCTTTCGGCAACATCCCGAAGTAATCCGAGAACCTCATACCAGCCCAGCCCGCCCGGTTCGGGCGTGCCCACCGCAGGCATGATGCCTGGGTCGAATGCGTCCAGATCGATACTCACATAGACACGCGGTCCAAGAAGCCGGGGTATTTCTTGCCAGAGATTTGGGGACTGGTGCAGCTGATACGCATAGAAGCAGGGGATCTGCTTCTCCCCGATGAATTCAACTTCCTCCCTGGTTATTGCACGGATGCCCGCTTGAACAAGTCGGACGTGCTGCGCAGCCAGGTGCATGACACAGGCGTTGCTGTAACGGCTCCCCTGGTACTCTTCCCTCAAGTCCGCATGGGCATCCAGGTGCAGGACAGTTACGTCGGGAAACCGGGTTGAAACCGCTTCAATCATCCCAAAGGAAAGCAGGTGTTCTCCGCCAAGAAGGACAGGGATTTTGCCTGCCTCAAGAATCGACTCTCCCGCCAGGCGCACCCTCTCTATCATTTCCCTGGGAGACGAAACGGTAACCTCCAATTCCCCCAGGGTGGCAATCCCAAAACGATACGCTTCCGTCGCCGTCTCTTCGTCAAAAAGCTCCAACTCTCTTGAGGCGGCCAGGATAGCGCGGGGGCCTTCACGGGTACCGGTCTTGAACGTGGTCGTCCCCTCATAGGGTACGGGCAGGATCACAGCCCGCGCGCTCTTGAGAATCTCCACGGAGGGAGGCAGCCCCAAAAATGAATAATGGGGTCCAGGCAAATCCAACAGCCTGGACCCCATGTCCCTCCCCTCATCCATAGGTCTCGTCACCTAGCACGTTGCATCAGAATACGATCCATCCGGACAACTTGGGCCGACTCTTTTACACTATTCGGAAATTCCTGCCCACGATCCAGAATCTTCACTTCATACTTCTGCATTCTGAAAAAATTCCTGACAGTTTCCAGTGCCTGTTGCGTGTTGAAGGGTTTGCAGGAAAACATGTCCAAACTCACATAGTGCTTCTCTGGAAAGGTATGAACGCTGATATGACTCTCGGCGATGAGCACAAAACCGGAAATGCCCCAATCCTCGGGTACCAGCCCATTGTATCGGAAAACATAAGGGGGCATGATCTTGGTCATTTCCATCTGCGAAGGGGATTCATCGAGAAAATCATATATCAAATTGATATCCTCGAGCTTTGCCCGATCACAGCCGTAGCCATCCACCATCAGGTGAACCCCAAATCCGAATTCAGGTTTGCCCATGCCCATGGCAGCCACCTCCCTGCTCTGATTTGAGAGCTGTCCCTTTCTCTCAAAATACCAACTCTCTTGCCGCCCAAAACCTGGAGATGCCACCTCAAGACTGCCTGAAGCGCCGTAGGGCTTTGACACTTCCAGTCTTTATACTCTGATGAGCTCAATTCCAGATCAAAGGGGCGGGCCGTTCACCAGCTTCATGCCTAATGGCTCACGATTTGTGGTTAGCAACCATACCTCCGCACCACCCATCAGACTTTCCTGCCCCGATCCAACACAGTGCGTCGAAGCGGGTTCACGTCGCCGGGCAATGCTCTTTGCCTGTTTTTCAAAGCATACTCCAAAGCTTACGCTGGCAGGAGCACCTCTGAAGTTTGCCTTATATAAAGGACAGTCTGTGGAGAGTCAAGAGAAAATCAACACAGCTAAAAACATGATTTCGGAAGAAAAAAACGAGAAAACCGGGGAAATAATCCGAAATGGAGGAACGAAGAGGACTAGGAAAGAGATTCCTTGTCAAAATAAGCACCATCTCCGCCCAGAGTGTGCTTCACATAATACAGTGCCCTGTCAGCGCGGAGGACCATATCCTCCACATCTTCATCGACATCTCCACGTTTCTTTCGGAACTGAGCTATGCCGATGGAAAGGGTCGTCGGTGTGAATCCCACAGCATTGTACCGCTCTCGAATGCGTTCCGCAACCAGGGCCACTTGATCGCCGGGCAGGTGCGGGAGCAGGACAGTGAACTCATCCCCGCCAAAACGGAATGCTGTATCAACATCTTCCCGAATGGAAGCTCTCAGGACACGAGCGAATTCTATGAGGAGGCCGTCGCCCGCCTGATGGCCATATAAGTCATTGTAATCCTTAAAGTGATCGATATCGAAGAAAAAGAGGAAGAGAGGGTGTTGATATCGTGTGGCTCTTATCGCCTCCTTCCGGGCTGTCCGCTGAAAAAACCGTCTGTTGTACAATCCCGTCAAAGCATCTTCCGTGACCAGACGTTCCAGTTCCTGTCTGAAGTAACGTTCACGCAGCAACCTGTTCAACTTGGCCTCCAGCTCATCCAGGCTGAAGGGCTTGGTTATGAAATCCGTAGCCCCCGCATTGACGACATCAATATACTTGTATCGCATTGTGTGGCCCGTGATGGCAATAGCATCCACGGTACTGCGATTTTCCACAAGATACTTGATCAATTCGATCCCATCCATTCGCGGCATATCAATATCGGTTATGACAATCTCATAGGCTCCATTCTTGAGCTTTTCGACGGCATCGATTCCGTCTTTGGCCATCCCTACTTCATGGCCCATGTAGCCAAGCGCTTCGGCAAGAATTTCGCAGACCTGCTTTTCATCATCTACAACGAGAATACGGTGAGAACCCATTTTCATGCACGATACCTTGAATCAACGGTTGACCATTCCAATCCATTCATTGAGATTCGCCGCTACCCCAACCTTGCTGGAATCGGTCCTGTCGGCAATCGGGTAAAGATCCCCCGCAGATATAGCTCAGGCGCATCATGCCGCAGTGGGGAATTCTGTGACTGCCTGAAGCAGGAATCAATATTCAAATGGCTCAGGTCAGATAGCGATCCATCAACCAGGAAGCAATGCTGGTCAACCACAGCCGCGCCACACCTTCTCGATTGCAAGTCAGGAGCACTCCAAATCGACAAACGCATGGCTGGCTGCGGACCATCTGGCAGGCCACGGCAGGCTACGCTCTCTCGAACATTAGTTGAACTTCTCCTTTTTTACAAACCTTTTTCATTGCTTTTAGGGATTCCCCCTGCCTATGATCTGCCGGCAAATGATGGAGGAGGATCAGTATGAATCATGTGGCCATCATCTACAAACGGGCGCGACCCGAAGCCGCAAACCTGGCTTTTCAGATGGTGTCATGGCTGCAAGAACGCCATATTGAGGTTTTCTGCAGGGAGAACATCGGGACGGCCGATATCACATTCGACTTCGCTGCCATAGAGATTCCTGAGAACACCGAGCTTGTGATCGTCATCGGTGGAGACGGCACATTCCTGAGCGTCGCGCGCTTCCTTGCGCACCGAACGACGCCCATCATCGGAATCAACCTTGGGGGGCTGGGATTTCTTACGGAGATCACCACGGCAGACTGCTGCAGCGAGCTCACGCGGATCCTTGCAGGCGAATATACCATCGAAGAACGCATGCGGCTCAAAGTTGTCATCATGAGGGAAGGCAGAGAATACTTTCGTCATTCGGTACTCAATGATGTGGTCATCAACAAGGGCGCCCTCGCTCGCATCATCGAGCTCAAAACAACCATCGACGGACGTTACCTCACACATTATCGAGCGGATGGCCTTATTGTCGCCACGCCGACCGGGTCAACCGCCTACAATCTTTCAGCGGGCGGCCCCATCATGTACCCTTCCGCCCAGGCAATCATCCTGACTCCAATTTGCCCCTTTACTCTTGCAAACCGCCCCATCATCCT
>JAAYUJ010000602.1 GCA_012517775.1 Deltaproteobacteria bacterium | reverse complement strand
CAGTCGAAAGCGTTCCTCGCTCTCAGAAAGCTTTGCCTCGGTAACCTTATGTTCGATTACCTCCAGTTGGAGTTGCTGATTTGCATAACGAAGGTCCGCCATCCGCTCCTCGACCCGTGCCTCCAGCTCCTCCCTGGCCCTCTGCAAGGCTTCTTCCGCCCTGATCCTCTCCTTCAACTCCTGCTGAAGTTCCTCTGTCCTTTGGCTGACAAGCGCCCGCAACGATCGGTTCCAGAGGAACATTCCGAATACCATGATCAGGATCGTCCCAATCCCTGTTGAAACCCCAATCCACAAAACCTTCCTGGTCGAGAAAGGCGCGGATTCAATCTGCTCGGCACTGGGAACCGCCTTTGCCTCCTGAGCCAGAACAACACGAGTCAATCCATTCTCCAGCAAGACCCTACGCCATATTCCGTCCGGGTTTCCGCCACGTACATCCGGGGTTTTCCACTCCCCGCCGGGAGAGAGGGAGAGGAACAGAAAGGACACCAGTAGACTCAAACAGAGCAAACACGGGACCAGGATTCTTGAAAGGGCTCCTGTACGCCTTTTTGACACAAAGCGTCTCAACTCAGATGACTCCATGAAATCTCCTGTATCAGCCGGGCGCAGATTCCTCCCCCTTCCACACCTTTCCTCAGCTGCCGTCTCAAGTGAATCTGCCGGCGTGCATGGAAGAACAGCACGGTCTCCATCACATCCATGGCAAACCTCTCATGCAATCCAGTGGAATTCAACCGCGTAAGGAAAATGGTCCGATGGGTAGCGACCATTGCTGTTGTCACGCACAACGAGGGCATCCGTCACCTGAAAATGCCTCGTAAGAAGCACCCAGTCCATACGGCATTTCGTTGGAGCTCCTCTGAAATCGTGGCGAGTCATGCTCGCCGTGCCTTCTTGCCGTCCCAGCAGCAGCCAGCTGTCCCGGAGACCTGTGTTCTCGCATACAAGGACATCATGAACAGCTGACTGAGGAAAATCATTGAAATCTCCCATAACGATAGCGGCATCCTTTTTCTTCCTTAACCAGTCGGCTATCATTTTGCCCTGTTCGACTCTGGCTTGCGCACCAATATGGTCCAGATGGGTTACGACTCCCCAAAATGACCTTCCCTCAACCATATCCTCCAACAGCGCATAGCTCATCATTCGCGGAAAAGCACTGTCCCAATCCTTGCTTCGATGGACGGAAGGGGAAGTCGAAAGCCAGAACTCCCCACCATCAACCGGACGCAAATGCTCCGGTAAATAATAGAGGGTCGGATACTGGCAGGTATCATCCCAGATACGATGGGGGGCGTGCATCCTGTATTCCGGCAGATGGTCCCGCAGGTAGTGCAACTGCTCCATGGTCCCTTCCTGCGTACCAAGAAGAGAAGGCCTGTATTTTCTTATGACCTGGACAACAAGGTGTCTCCTCAAATCCCACGCGTTTTCGCCATCCCGATCATTCCGAAATCGAAGATTGAACGTCATGCAATTCATGGCATGATGCTTTCCAGCATATTCCCTCCAGGCATCCATCTTATTTCGATATTGACAAATCCTTTTATTGCGGCGGTCCCGTTCCATAGATTCAATGGTGCGGCGAATAGTATCCGCAAAAGAGACTCGATGAGCAACCGCTTACTTCGTCTCCTGAATCCATTCGTGATCGCTTCTTCGTCGCCGCGCGCATGCATTGGCCCGTCTCTTTTGCCCCTCCTATATTAACACCTTCATTCTTTTGAAATGAAAACCTATATCACAATGATGCGGCACCTTCTTGAGTTTCGATGCAGGCATTCCTTTTCTCCTTCCTCTTTGAGACTGTCTCTTGATCCATTCCACCGCTCCACCCCCAGCCTCGACTCCCTCACATGTTCGAATCATCCCGCGCCCTCGCATCGTACAGTGGTGAACCTTCGGGCCACAGGCCTTTTTTTCTTGACAAGGATTTGAGCTGTCGCTAAAAAGAGGCACCCCACAGAAGTTTGAATGCACTGCCCCATGCCAAACAAGAGACACACGGGTGTTGCCCTGCTCTCTAGCACCTTGTGTATATGCAATCGTCAGAGGCACGTCTTGGCGGGAATTTCTGATTTTTCATCCATTGAGGCATTCCTATGAAGAGACACACATGGAACGAGTCCGGTAAGGCCGTCTTAGGGGGAGTCATTTTTCTTGCAGGCTTTGCCCTCGCACTGGTTTTTGGCTGGGTGATCTTTCCCGGCCTGCTTTTTTCCCAAAAGAATCAACCGATTAACTTCAGCCATGCAGCTCATCAGGATTCTTCCTGTGAGGATTGCCACACCTTCAGGGATGACGGCACTTACACGGGGATACCAAAGTTGGAAAACTGCGTGCAGTGTCATGAATCCCAGATGGGCCAGTCCGAGGATGAACGTATTCTCGTGGAAGAGTATATTCAGAACGAAAAAGAAATACCCTGGAAGGTATACACATGGCAACCTGACAACGTTTACTTTTCCCATGCAGCCCACAAGGTCAAGAATGTGGCATGCACAGAGTGCCACCGGGATGTGACCAACGAACAGAAGAATCCCGCCTATAAGGAGAATCGTATCACCGGTTACAGCTCCGAAACCATGAAGATGGTCGAGTGCGAAAAATGCCATGCGCAAAAGGGGGCAAGCAATAATTGCGAGATCTGCCACAAGTAGGCCCCTGTTTTTTTGGCTTCACCCCAGGCCTGGCGATTCTTCGCGATTGCAGTAAATGCCCTTTTGAGGAGAGGACGATGCGATCAGATGGCCTCATGGATCGATCATGAGATTGCTTGCCGAGGGCTGGCCAATCGTAAACGACAGTTGAGGATGAGAGGGTTAGAGGAATGAGTGTCGGGAGGAGAGCTTTTTTACAGTTTGCTGCTGGAGCCGTGGGTGGCACCCTGCTTTCCCCAATACCGTGGAAGCTGACCGATGATGCCGCCATATGGAGCCAGAACTGGTCTTGGCGTCCGTCGCCCGAAAGGGGTGAGATCACCAAAGTCCCGACCGTTTGCACCCTTTGTGAGGGAGGCTGCGGCATCAGGGCTCATCTTGTGAATAAGAGCAGGGCCATATTTCTGGAAGGCAACCCTGCCCACCCTGTCAATGCCGGGGGTATCTGCCCACTGGGAGCTGCAGGGCTGCAGTTCCTTTATGCACCCTATCGTATCGCTCAACCCATGAAACAGTCAAGAAAGCGCGGAGATGCCAAAGGCTTTCAACCCATCTCCTGGACAGATGCAATCAAGGAACTGACCGATCGTCTCGCAAAGATGAGAGCGGATGGGAAGCCTGAAACGTTTGCATGTATTACCGGGCAACGCATGAGTAGCATGGACGATTTGTGGAAGCAGTTTTTCGCTGCATACGGCTCCCCTCACTATTTCAAAATGCCCTCTTTGTTTGACACTGCCAAGGTTGTCGCCAAATTCGTCCTTGGGCGGGAATCATCCTTTGCCTTCAGCCTGGAAAATGCCTCTTACGTCCTCAGCTTTGGTGCACCCCTCATCGAAGGATGGGGAGCTCCGGGGCGCATGCAGGCCGCATTTCTCCACTGGCGCTCGCCTGCCGGCAATGGAGGAGCCAGAATTATACAGGTGGAATCCCGCTGTTCCATGACAGCAGCCAAGGCGGACCAGTGGATTGCCGTGAATCCCGGCACTGAAGCCGCCCTCGCCCTTGGGATCGCCCATGTTCTCGTGAAAGAGAATCTCTTTGATGCTGATTTTGTGAAGGCGCATGTGTTTGGCTTCGAAGACTGGACCGATGCCCAGGGAAAGAAGCGGCAGGGATTCCGGAACCTCATTTTGGCACCTGATTGTTCCCCCGAGGAGGTGGCCAAACGCACAGGCCTGGAGGCAGCGAGAATTCACGAAATCGCGAGAGAATTCGGAAACCAGAAAAATGCAGTGGTCGTGTGGGGCGAAAACCAGGCCAACACGCCCAGCAACTTCTACCACGAGTTGTGCTATACGGCGCTGAACGTGCTCAAAGGCAATTTTAAGTCGGGGGGGCTGGTAACCCTGATGCCCGATGTGCCGTTGAGTGATTTGCCAAAAGTTGGGCCGGATGACGTGGCCGGGCGCGGTTTCGAGCAATCTATCGTAAACAAGGCCTTCGGGAGGAAATGCCCCGCTCCGGAGAGCGCCATCTTCACTTTTCTCGACGCGATAGTCAAGGATGTGGCGTATCCCATTTCTCTCCTGATGATTCATGAATGCAATCCCGCTTACAGTCTCCCTGAGAACCACGTATTCCAGAAAGCGCTGGAGAAAGTCGACTTTCTGGTATCCTTCTCCTCATATATGGATGAAACCAGTCTGCAGTCAGATCTTATTCTTCCCAACCACACAGACTTTGAACGTCTAGACGATGTTCGGGGAATCAGTGGGGTTCCATATGCCTACTACGCTCTGTCTCCCCCCATTGTGAAGCCACAATTGGATACGAGGCACAGCGGGGATGTTCTCCTGGAGCTGGGTAAGGCTCTCGGCGGCCCCATAGCTGCAGCCCTCCCGTGGAAAAACCACGAGGAATTTCTGAAAGATCGTGTCAAGGGCCTCGCCGCATCAGGCAAGGGCAGTCTCACGGATCGCCCGGGGGCCGAGCTGTGGAAATTACAGCCTGGAGACGCTCTTCAGGCAAATTACAAAGATGCAGGAGACTTGTGGAAGAAGCTTTCTGCAGGCGCATGTTGGTATGATGCTCCCGTAGATCCTCTGCATGAGTGCGCGACCGCTTCCGGTATGTTGGAGCTTGCCTGTCAGGGTTTGCAGAAGATGGGCCTTGCCTCGGGGGAAGACCGCACCTATCTGCCTCATTTTGCCGCTCTGGCTCCGTCGGGGGACGAGAAGGAGTTTCCGCTCTGGCTCGTCAGCTATCAGACCATGTTCATCACGAATGGCTACCACGCTAATCCGCCATTCATGACCAAGGGTATTTTTGATTTT
>JAAYUJ010000082.1 GCA_012517775.1 Deltaproteobacteria bacterium | reverse complement strand
CCGAGAGGAACAATTCCAAGGCCTCCCGGCTGTTCGTGGAGACAACCACCTCGTAGCCCAGGGATTCCAGTGCTTCTTTACCAACATAGGCCAGGGTCTCTTCGTCGTCGACGAAAAGGATGCGCTCGTGACCCCTGGGAATGGGTGAAACGATTGCATGCCCGGATTCAACTGGAGCTGAAATCCGGGGCAAGTAGACCTCAAAAACCGTCCCGCGTCCCACCTCGCTGTCGACGGTGATGCTCCCCTTGTGGGTCTTCACAATCCGCTGCACCACGGCAAGCCCCATTCCCGTTCCTTCGCCCGGCGCCTTCGTAGTGAAATAGGGGTCGAAGATTCTTTCTGCAACTGACCTCTCCATGCCACAGCCCGTGTCCGCGACGGTCAATTTTACATAAGGACCGGGAGTCAAATCAGGATGAAGACTCATGTCCGACAAGGTCAGATCCGCTTCCGTCAGTCTCACTTGAAGCACGCCCCCCTTCTCTCCCATGGCATGGGCGGCATTGGTGCACAGGTTCATGACAATCTGGTGGAGATGTGTTGCATCGGACAAAATGGCATCCGACCCAACCTGGAGATCCTTGCGGATCTCGATGGTCTTGGGGATTGAGGCCCTGAGGAACTTGAGCACTTCGCTCACGACGAGGCTCACTTGGACCGGCCTGAGCTCATGGCTGCCCGGACGCGCCAGGTTGAGAATCTGCCCCACAAGATCCTTGGCCCTGTTGCCGGCCTTCAGAATTCCATTGAGGCTGTCCAGGACGACTGCGGGAGGGTCTCCGAAGGCCAGTGCGAGTTCCGCGTACCCTATGATTGCAGCAAGGATGTTGTTGAAGTCGTGAGCAATGCCTCCGGCGAGAGTCCCAATGGCTTCCATTTTCTGCGCTTGAATGAGCATGGCCTGGAGCTTCTGCTGTTCTACTTCGGCATGTTTTTTCCCGGTTATGTCCCGCAGAACGTGGACTGCCCCGGAGAATCGGCCGTTATCTTCTCTTCGTGGAATGGATCGAAGCTCGAAATACCTCTGTGAGGCAGGATCGAGAAATTCCTCTCCGTAAGAATCGGATACCCCTGTTTCATCGCCGCGTTCGTCAGAGAGGCGGGAACTGTCATCCATCGTTGAATATTGAAGCGAAAGGCACCTCTGCTTGAGCATCTCCTGGAGGGATACGCCGGTTTTCTCTGCCGCGGCAAGGTTCATCCTCGCGATTTCGCAGTCCGTCGAGTGTATGATGATTGCATCTTCAATGGCATCGAAGGACTCCTCCCAGTCCTTCTTGGCCTGGAAGAGCGAGCTCCGCATTTCCTGGAGCACCATGACATAGCCGGCCGCGGACGCCGCGGAGATCAGCGCAAGCATTGAAGCCGTTGGAATCTGAATGTAAAGGGAGACCATTACCCAATAGGTCAAAATCAAGAGCAGAGAAACGGCGCAAACCCAGATCGATAAGAGCTGTCCGGGAGTCCTGCCGGAACAGAGGAGGAAATAGCCAAACGAAAGGACAAAGCAAACAGGCCATATCCATCCGCTCTCCAGTTTATGATAGTAGGTTCCGTCGAGCAGGTTGTTCAGGACGGTTGCATGGACCTCCACACCCGGTGTCCGGTCTCTTCCCCCCGTGAAAGATGTGGTCAGCTCATTTTCGATCCCTGCCACCGTCACCCCAACGAGAACGATCTTTCCTTTGAAAAACCCTTGAGGCCATTTTCCTCCCAGGATGTCAACAAAGGAAATGTGGCGAAAAGTCTCCCTGGGACCATAGTAATTGATAAGCATGGGATCGCTCTGGATGAGGAGCGGAGTAGTCCTTTCTCTGCCTGTGTCATGTGGAGGAGTGTAACTGCTGCGTGGGAAAACGCCTTCGCCGAGGTTGTCGAAAACAGCTGAACTGAAGGACGGAATCATCTGATTCTTGTGACAAATTGTATGATACACCTCTCGGGTAATTCCGTCCACATCCTGTTCGATATGAATGTGGCCTGCACTGACAGGTGGGAGAGAACCGGCGGGACGAATCCTCTCCCCCTGAGGATTCAGGTATTCGGGGAGAATGACTCTGCCGTGACGTGTCATTGCCGCCGAGAGGATGCCATCGTCCTCCGACGGCTCCCCCATGATGATGTCGAATGCAACAGCGGCCGCACCGGCAAGTAGATCGAGAAGAGCCGCATAATGCTTTCTGTCGATAGGCCATCGGCCAAGTTGCTGCAGCGTCCTCTCGTCGATGGCCGCAATGACGATTCTATCGGAGGGGCGTACTGTACCTCGAATTTGATGAAACAGGTCAATAAGCCGGCAATCCGGCTCCCGAAAAAGGCCCAGAAAATCAAGGAAGATCACAAGGAAAATCGCAGGAAGCGCTGTCAGAATGCGCTGTCTGGAAAGCGGATCTTTCATGCGCCACATTCTGGATCTGGAGAAAGGGTAGTCCCCCGCTCGATGAAAACAACCGAGAAGGTATACCTCCTGGCTCATCCCCCATTATGGGGCGTAATTCCTCAATAAGTCCCGATTACGATTGCTTCGTAGGTCGGGTTTCCATACCCGACACGTGGGTTCAAAAGCTGTCGGGATTGGAATCCCGACCTACTTATTGAGATAGTACTATCGGGCTGCGTATGCCTCCTGTTCTACTTCATCACCATTCAAAGCAGCCGATCTCAAAGCTCTGGGGTGTGGAGAAATGTCCCTCAAAACCGTCCGCTTTGACGGCACTGACGCGAACGAAGTATTGACCCGGCTTCCTGGGCTTCGGAAACGCGTACTGGCTTCTTTCAACCATCCTGTCCAGAAGAACCTCTTCGAAATCCTTGTCCCTGGCGAGCTGAAAATGATAGCTGATACCCTCCCCCAGGTCCTTCCACCGGATGTTGATCTCCTTCTTCCCCTTTTTCGGTGGTTCCGAAGGGGGTGCCGGCGGAGGTTGAAGCAGTGAGAACCTTATCGTGTCGGACCATACTCCCACGTAATTGTCGGCTGCAATGGAGCGCACCCGAAAGAAATAGGTCCTGGGCAGCAGTACTTTTGTCTTGTACCCGGCTTTCCGCACGAGTTCCTTTTCGTCGACAACATGTAAAAAATCAGGGTCTTCTGCGATCTCCATCTGATATTTGGCGGCATCCTCGACCTGCAGCCACGAGAACTCCATGGTGACCGTCTTGTACTCCGTCCCGTCCACGGGCGACTGAACGAAAGGAGGAATGGGATTGGTCCGCACATTGACCGGAAAAGGCTCCGATGGGATGCCCTCCAAGCCGAGTGAATCGATGCTCGAAGCCTGCATGAAGTAGCTTCCGTCATCAAGCGGCTCGACTCGGAGGAGTTCATGAGGCCTGATCATCCTCTAATGAATGATGTCCTTGAAATCCCGATCCCTTCCCAGGATGACACGGAACGCCACAGCTCCTTCCACCCGATTGAATCTGAATTCAAGGGGCATCTTTTTGTAAAGCGGTTCAGGATTGATGTGGACTGGAGGGGATAACAGCTTTGCAGGGGGGGTGGGCTGTCTCCCCATGGAAACCACCGTACCCTCTCCCTCTTTCAAGGGAACCCTGCGCTGACGGGCGCCTGCGACAACTTGGCCCTGAAGAACCTCGACACGGGTGACTGATTTCCTGTCATGGGAAACCCTGAATTCCGTCCCGCGAGCCGCGGCAATCGTGGAAGGAGTGCGAATACGATACCTTGGTTCTTTACCCGTCGCCTTCTTGATGCGCGAGAAAACCCTCCCAGACTCCAGAAAAAGCTCTTGAAAGAGACGCACTCCGCCTCTCTTTGTCAGCTTCGCCATCCCAACGGTCGTGTCGGATCTTAAAAAAAGCGAGGACCCGTCCTCGAATGTAACTTCCAGTGCGCTGTCACTGCCCGTTCGGACGGTACTCCCCTGAGGGACGATCCCCTCGATACCTAGAGGCTCCCAAGCCCCATGGCCACTCCACTGGACCTCAACCGCTCCTTTGAGAAAGGTGACCCTGCCATCAGAAGGAATTCCACGGAGGAGTTCCGCTGGAATGATGATCTTCTGGCCGGGATAGATCCAATGGGGATCGTCCAGTTGATTCACTGTGGCGACCTGTGGCCATTCCGAAGGATCATCGAGGTATTTCTCACAGATATGGACAAGGGTGTCCCCTTTCGTAATGAGCACCTCCACATCCTCCGCACCATACGCGGGAGAAAGCAGAAAACCCAGGACCATTACAAGCACTGTGGCAAAGCGAAGGAAGCTCTTCCCCATTTCCACCTCCAGGTAAAGGGTAGCAATTCCAACGGAGCGGATGGCGCTGATCACAGACTAGGAAAAGCTCTCCCAGTGAGAGGCACAACACCCCAAGGTGTGTTGTCGGCATTTCCTCCTTTTACCATTACCGATGTCGATATCGAAAACATTTTCGTGAATCGAATGATCTGCAGATCGCAGATCATCGAAGAGCAGTCAGCAAGGCTGCCCTGCGAGGACGGGCGTGCCGCGTGAGTAGTTCGGGGTGTATCCCGTCGGCAGAGCACGCCAAATGGACCGGGTTTCCATGAGGAACATCCCTCGATTCAGGGTTTCCCCACAAATACAATTCGAACCGGATGTCCTTCTTGTTGATGTTTTCCATTGTAAAACGATTTGACGCATTCACCGTGAGACGTTTCGAAAGAGTAGAGCGAGTGATATGCTTATCCATTCTTTTCAGAGATTTCCTATGAAGCACCATCAAGAAAAAAGCGGAAACGGCTGAGAATAGAGACTCTCTAGTTCTTTCAAGAATCCTAATGAAATATCGGGAACATGCCGAACAAGAGTATGAAAAGCGAAATCAATGCCGGTTAGGATGAGCGCCAATCATAAGGGCTTGCAGCAACTTCTCGATAAGTACTGGCAACGACAGCTTTGCAGTTCGGGTTTCCGTAATCGGCAGATTTGCGCAAAGCTGTCGGGATTGGAATCCCGACCTACTCGCTGAGAGAGTATTGATTGCACATAAACTTACCCAAATTGATCGATTCTGCGAGACACTTGTAGGAAAGTATGGAGGTGAGAGAATGTTTAACAAGTTGAAATTGAGGACAAAACTGCTTCTAGCTGGGATTCTGCTCACGACTTTGCCCCTCTGCGTGGTGGGTGCAGTTGTTTATGTTCAGAATCGCAGCATGCTGAAGACCGCCATCGATCATGCGACTGAACTCGCTCACGAGGATCTGGCCCACGTGGCGGAAAACGTTTACAGACTGGTCGAATCCCATCAGGAAGTAAACGAAAACAATCTGAAAAGCGCTCTCAATGTTGCACGGGAGCTGGCCTACTCCAACGGCGGGTTTTCACTCGTGGATGAGAAGGTCGCCTGGAATGCCGTCAACCAACTCAACTCCTCCACTGTGAGTGTGCAACTGCCCAAGATGCAATGGAACGGGGCGTGGCTTGGACAGGTCAGTGATGCCAAGACTCCTGTCTCCCTCGTGGATCAGGTCCGATCCCTCATGGGAGTCACATGCACGATCTTTCAGCGGATGAACGAGGCCGGGGAAATGCTGCGAGTTGCCACGAATGTCACCAATAAGGACGGCAACCGCGCCATCGGCACCTACATACCCAGGACGGAACCGGACGGGAAATTGAACCCTGTCATCTCCACCGTTCTTAAAGGTGAAAGGTATCAGGGCAGGGCTTACGTGGTCAATGCCTGGTATCTCACCGCCTACGAGCCCATTCACGATGAAGCGAAGAATGTGATCGGCATGCTTTACGTGGGAGTCCCTCAGGAATCCGTCGTAAGCCTGAGGAAAGCGATAATGGACATCAAGTTCGGCAAGTCGGGGTATGTGTATGTTCTCGACAGCAAGGGCCATTATGTCATCTCACAGGGTGGAAAGCGCGATGGTGAGGACATCCTCAATGCCAAGGACAGCAGTGGAAACCTGTTCATCCAGGAAATCATCAAGAAGGCGAATGCCTTGAGTGGATTACAAATCGCTGAGCACACTTACCCTTGGAAGAATGCTGACGACCCCATGCCCCGTGACAAGGTGGTCAAGATCACTCATTTCAAGCCCTGGGACTGGATCATAGGTGCAGGCCTTTACACCGACGAATTTCTCGAGGCCACGGGAGAGATCCGAAGATTGAGCGTCCAGAGCAATAT
>JAAYUJ010000081.1 GCA_012517775.1 Deltaproteobacteria bacterium | reverse complement strand
TGCGGGGCTGAAGGACGGGGGCGCCATTTTGACATGGGGCAATTTCCTGTGGCGGAACCTGCTGCCGGCGACCATTGGAAACATCATAGGCGGCGCTCTCATGGTGGGCGGCATGTACTGGTTCATCTACCTGCGTCCGAGTTGGACAGGCAGGGGACCAGTGGGTGGTATGCCCCTTACCGACAATTCCTCAAAATAGCAGGAGTCGGTAGTAGTTTCGGGAAATCACATTTGAGCAGCACGGGACGTATCCCGGATGGGTTGCCTTGGGTTGCGTCCCGTGCGTCCTCGTTAAGGTCCAAGACAGAGAAATCCTCACAACTTGTTTTCCTGCCTGTGGGAAATCCGATTTCGTCGAATATGTAGATGAGATTCATTGTTCTGGCGGCCAGCTTCTTGCCGGGATTCGGTGCTGCTCCCTGCAACCTGAAACAGCGCGGGTTTCATAGAGAATGAACGATTCGAACTCATGCGAGTTTGAAATGCCATTGCATTTGGTTGGAAACCCAAGCGATGTTTCCTTGCTGCAGGACTTGCCGTATTGTCATTTTCGTGCCCCTCTGTTATTTATCATCTAACATTTGCAGATGAGTGGCGAATTTTCAGAGAATGTTGATTCCAGGAGGGAATTGTACGATGGGAAAGAAGAATACGTTTAGGGCAGCCGTTTTGTTTTCGGCGGCGTTCTTTCTGTTTTGCCTTGTTCTCGAGTCGAGTGCATGGGCTCGAGCGGGGGGTGGAAGGTCTTCCGGCAGTCGAGGAAGCCGTAGTTTTTCATCTCCGAGCATGCCGTCAAGGTCGGCGCCCGATTTTCCCGCGACTCCAGGTGCAGGGCCCGGTTTCAGTAATCCTCAGAGGCCCGTTGGCCCTACTCCGGGTGCTCCGTCCTCACAGGGGGGTGGTTTCATGAGAAGCCCGTTCATGCAGGGACTGGCCGGAGGGATGGCAGGTGGATTGCTCGGCAGTCTGCTTTTTGGAGGCTCGGGGCACGCAGCTCCTTCAGGAGGTCAATCGGGGGGAGGAATCGGCTTCCTTGATATCATCATCATCGGTGCACTCCTCTATTTTGGCTGGAAGTTCTTCATGAGGAGGAGACGTGCAGCCGATGCCACGGCGTATTATGGTGGTGTCCCCTCCAACCAGGACAACTTGACTTCCTTCCCATCGCAAGGAGAGACCGTAGGATCGTACGGGGCGCAATACAGAGAGGGCTATCTGTCTGGGGACCAGCGGGGTGAAGGTCTCCAGGTGATTGCGAGAACAGACCCCTATTTTGACGAAGAGAAATTCAAGGAAACCGTGCAGGATATGTTCTTCCGTATTCAGGCCGGCTGGATGAATCGAAGCCTTGAGGGGATCGGCGACATGTTGACTCAGGAGATGGTTGATTACTTCCAGGGTGAGTTTGGAGCGATGCGGGAACAAGGCAGGATCAATCGTCTTGAGAATATCGCGGTGCGCAAGGTCGAACCTTCCGAGGCGTGGCAGGAAATGGGCAAGGACTATGTGACGGTTCTTTTCACGGCCAACCTTCTGGACTATGTTGTGGACGACAAAACGGGTGGTGTACTGGAAGGGGACAAGCTAAATCCTGTGAAATTTCAAGAATTTTGGACGTTTTGCAGGGATATTGGGACGTCTGCCTGGAGGCTTGCGGGAATCAATCAGGTGGATGAGCCAACGACGCGCCATTGACAGATTTCTATCGAAGGTGGGCTCGGTGAAGCCGGGTTCCTCTTTCAGGTATTCGCATTCTTCCGCTTCGAACGACCGGCAAGGTGCTGGTCTCCATAGATGAATTGAGCAGAGGCTTCCGTGCGATGCCCGGTTTTCCCAAAGGAACGGGCAGAACCGGTGGCCTCTTCCCAGACCTTCCCCGAAAACCTTTTGCCAGTGCGCTGGAATTCCCTCTGTGGAATGGAAATCAGGCATGCCGCTCGCGAACTCGCAGCAAGCTCCGCAATGGTTGCAATACTCTTGAATGCCAGTGCTAGCAGAGAGGCTACCGGTGCTCCCAAAATTTCCGAATTTCCCGTGATTCTTCTCTTGCTTCCATCGCATGATTTCCAGAAAAAAGTGCCATCGTCCGTACACGACATCCAAGAGCAGAGCTCTCCTGAGTCTATGGGGAAGGCCCTTCCAGGATGTCTCCTGACGCAGCACTCTGAAATTCCGCAGAAGAAAGCTCAAAGGGAATGGAGACTTGCAGATCAATCGCTGAAGGTTAAACCGACATTTCCTCATGAAGGTAAAGGGTGAGAAAAGCTCAATTCAGCATCTGATTGCCGAACATAGATTGGAACGCTGCTTATTGGATCATCTGATTCCCCGCGAAGAAGAGAGGAAACGGCAATTTTTCCGACAAAGCCTGCTCGGATGAGATGAAAAGGATAGGGTGCCTCGACGAACAACTCTCCCAGTCTTTCCTTGAACAATCCCCTGTAAAGAGTGCAACCGTTCCCGCAGAACAGTGTGGGAGTGCCGATCTTGTCTGCTACACTTTTGGCGGGCAGAACCTGGTATGAATTGAGGAGTGAAACACCACCTCTCCCATCGGGGAGAAAATGCCCAAAATAGACCTCCTGCTTCTGGGCATCCAGAAGGGTGCAAATCGGTAGAGAACCCGTGGCCAGAGGAACGGCAAGGGCATCCAGAGAAGGGACACCAATGAAAGGCTTACTGAGAGTCCAAGCAAGAGTCTTGATTGTCGTCAATCCAATACGCACGCCCGTGAAGCTCCCAGGCCCCATGGTGACTGCAAACCCGTCAATATCTCCCAGTGACCACCCGATTTCTTGAAGCAAGAGATGGATGCTTCTCAGAAGGCGACGATTATGTGTCTCGGCCGACGAAAGAGTCCATTCCGCTACAACTCGCTCATCCTCCAGGAATGCAACGCTCTCCGATGATGTACAGGTGTCTGCAGCCAAAACCTTCATAGGGATTTCACAAGGGTCTCGCTTTACGGCATGAAATCCGGTTTCTGTCCTGGAAGCAATCGCATAATATCATTATAAAATACAAACATCATCAAGACGAGCAACACCACCATGCCTAATTTCTGGGCAAACTCGATCTTCCTGGTTTCGATGGGTTTTCCAATAACGGCCTCCAGGAAGAAGAAAAGCAGGTGTCCACCATCCAGCACCGGCACTGGAAGAAGGTTGAGTACGGCAAGATTCACGCTAATCAGGGCAATAAAGTAGATGAGATTGAGCATACCTTCGCTGGCCTGTTGACCGGCCATCTGAGCGATGAGAATGGGTCCTCCGAGAGTCTTGAGAGACACCACTCCCTCAATCATTTTGACAATGGTGAGGAGAAAGAGCTTGCTGAGGTTTGCGGTCTGAACGATACTCTCACTAAAAGCGTTGAGGGGATTGACCTCCCGAACGATGAATTTTCCCGATGCCGTCACTCCAATAACAGCCCGTCTGATCTTTTCACCAAATAGGTTGGGGACTTCATTCACGGCTGCAGAGACGGTGATAACCAGCCGCTCCTCACCACGCTGCACATCCAAAACCATTGGTTTTTCACCGGACTGCTCAATGGTTTTGGAGAGTTCTTCCCAATAGGTGATAGTCTTTCCGTCAATGGAGAGCACCTTGTCACCGGGTTGAAGACCGGCTTGTTCAGCGGGAGACCCGGGATTCACCGTGCCGATGTCGGCTGTCATCTGTGGAATGCCGGAGAAGGCATAAACAAGAGTGAAGATGACGATTGCCAGGGCGAAGTTGGAGAGGGGCCCTGCGAAGACGATGGCAGCTCTCTTCGCCAGCGGCTGAGCTGAGAAGCTCCGTGCCAGTTGATCCTCGGTGACTTCTTCGTCGCTTTCCTCACCGAGCATCTTGACGTATCCGCCCAGTGGGATTAGGGAGAGGCAGTAGTCTGTATCACCTCTCTTGAATCCAAGAAGCCTTGGTCCAAATCCGAAAGAAAAGCGAAGTACCGTGACACCCATCCACTTGGCGACAAGAAAGTGACCCAATTCGTGCACAAATATTAGGATGCCCAAGACGACAATGGTAGAAAATATAGTGGTAACCAACTTCACGACCTTTCTTAGAAAAACGGTAGAGAGCGATCCAGAGTTTTCACATGTGTGAAATGGGAACTCGATAATAGATCGATTTGATGTCCTTTTCTCATTACACAATTCGTTAGGGACCGCTGCAGGAGTGCGGCAAATTCATACGTGCTGATTATTATAGGACTGTGCAGCTGAAATGTCTTCAGTCACGCTCTGTCTTTTTTGATCTCATGGGCAGCCTCCTGCCTTGCCCATGCATCGGCGCTCAGGACAGCATCGAGAGTCAATCTCTCATCAGGATTGTGTTTCTCTATAACACGGCGGATTATCCGGGGAATATCCAGAAAGCCGATGAGACTCTCAAGGAAAGCCTGGACGGCGATTTCATTTGCAGCATTCAAGACCGCCGGGACGGTGAATCCACGTTTGCAGGCTTCATAAGCCAATTGCAGGCATGGGAATTTCTCCTCGTCGGGTGGATAGAAGCTTAAGTTCTGCAAACGGAAAAGGTCCAGTGGAGGACCCTGAACAGGTAGGCGCTCAGGAAAAGCCAGCGCATAGGCAATGGGGATTCTCATGTCTGGGATACCCATCTGGGCAATGACGGACCCGTCGATGTATTCGACCATGGAATGGACAATGCTCTCAGGATGTATATGAACGTGGATCTGCTCCACTGGGACACCGAAGAGCCAGTGAGCTTCGATGGCCTCGAGGCCCTTGTTCATGAGAGTGGAAGAGTCTATGGTAATTTTTTGTCCCATTGACCAGTTGGGATGGCGGAGAGCAGCCTGGGGTGTGACGGATGCAAGTTCATCCCTGCTCTTGTGAAAGAACGGCCCACCGGATGCAGTGAGTAGGATCCGCCTGAGAGCATGTCGGTGATTGCCCTGAAGGGCCTGGAAAATGGCACTGTGCTCACTGTCAACGGGAAGAATGCGGATCCCCTGTTTTGCTGCGAGATCCATGACGATCTCTCCGGCGATCACTAGGGTTTCCTTGTTTGCAAGGGCAAGATGCTTTCCGGAACTCACAGCGGCTATCGTGGGAAGCAGTCCGGCTGCGCCCACCATGGCCGAGACCACAAGCTCAATCTCAGGGTGGGTGGCCACCTGTTCATAGCCTTGGGGTCCATAAAGGACTTCTGTCTGCAAGTCCTCTTGCCCAAGTGCTGCAGTCACAATGGTGGCAAGCTCCTGATCCATCACTGCTGCCAGCCTGGGTCTGAATCGCCTGATCTGATTAATGAGCAAGTCCGCATTCCTACCTGCAGCCAGCGCAATTACCTGAAAATGCTCAGGGAACTGTTCCACAACCTGCAATGTGCTGACCCCTATCGACCCAGTGCTTCCCAAGATACTGATATTCTTCAAGCTGACTTTCTCCAGAGCTCTTTCTCACTCCATCCAGTGCAAATAGGCCCAGAGTGAGGGAAAGGCAAAGAGCAGGCTGTCCATTCGGTCAAGAATTCCTCCATGGCCGGGAATCATCTGACTGGAGTCTTTCCTCCCGCTCACGCGCTTGATCATGGACTCTATCAAATCACCCAGTTGTCCGACAAGGGCAAGAAAACCACTCAGAAGGATAAGGGAAGCAACAGACGGTCCGTTAATGAAAACAGTCCCGAAGAGAACTCCGCAGATGACACTCGCCGCCAGCCCGCCGAAGGACCCTTCCATAGTTTTCTTGGGGCTCACCGTCTCGTAGAGTTTATGTCGCCCCCAGGTCTTTCCAGTATAATAGGCTCCAACGTCACCGGCGATGATCACCAGCAGAACAAAGAAGATCCAAATCCTCCCGTTCTGCGATTGTCCAATGAGCAGAACGTATGACAGAAGATAGGGGATATAAAGCCAGCCAAGCTCAAAGAGAGCAAATCGGGGAATTCCCGAGGGGTCTAAAGGAGAGACGGTGAGAATGAGGATAAAACTGGAGAACAGAGCGGCAACCAGTATGATGTGGAGCCAGGCAGTTCCTCCGAAAGCCGCGAAAAACGGTAACAGAACTCCTGTCAACAGGAAATACATCTTCCAAGAATTGGGCAGGCCGTCAGGAAAGAAAAGCCCCTGCAGTTCCCATAGCCCCAGAGCTGAAACCACCATGACCAGCAAAGTCCAACTCCAGTATGGTCCTAAAGCGAGCAGAGCGACCAGGGGGGCGGCCATCAGAATGCTCGTAACGAGCCGCTGCTTGTGTGATTCCCATTGGTGCAGTCCGATCATGCCCGGATGCCGCCTTTGGAGAAGTCTCCTCCGTGGCCCACCATGCAGGTAGATTGGAAGTGCGCATATGCCGTCGGAAAGAGGCGGTCCGTCACCAAATGTCGGTCCCTGACTTGTGAGGGGAGGCGAATAGTTGCTCTTTAAAACAATGATAAATCAATGCGTTATCCCGGAACTCTCTGTCATTTCCACAGGGCGATCATCGAGAAGACTCTCGCTTTTGGATTTTCCCCGCAGCTGTTCACCGGTCCTTCCAAATCTCCGCTCTCTTTGTTGATAATCCCGCAATGCTTCGAGAAAGTGGGATTTCCGGAAGTCAGGCCAGAGGATTCTCGTAAAATAGAACTCCGTGTAAGCCATCTGCCACAAAAGAAAATTGCTCACCCGGCGTTCTCCTCCCGTCCTTATGAGAAGGTCGACTTCCGGGAGGTGACTGGTGAAGAGGTACCGGGAGAAGAGGTCGGGGGTCAAGTCCGTCCCCTGAATCCTCCCATTCTGGACGTCCATCGCAAAAAGTGTCGCAGCCCTCACAATTTCCTGCCTTCCACCATAGTTGATGGCAAGGCTGACCGTGAGTTTCTCAAACTGAGATGTGAGGGCTATTGCAGACTGAAGCTCATCGAGGACATCGCCGGGAATTCCCTCAGGATCTCCCATCCGGACGATCCGAATCTCCCTGGCAATCAGGTCGGGAAGCTCAGACCGGATGAAACGCTTGAGCAACTCCCAGAGAGCCCTGATTTCGCTGGCCGGACGTTTCCAGTTCTCCTTGGAGAAAGCATAAAGGGTGAGGTATGGGATCCCGAGTTCCAGGCAACACTGCACCACATCCCGAACGGAATTGGCGCCCTCCTCATGTCCAAATACCCGGTGACGCAATCTTGCTTTGGCCCAGCGGCCGTTTCCATCCATGATGATGGCTACATGACGCGGCAGTTTGTCAGTATCCAGATGAACCATCCTTAGATTTCCAGGATCTCTTTCTCTTTTATGGAGTAAGAAGCATCTATCTTTTTGATGAAGTCATCCGTAATCTTTTGAATCTCCTCCTGCGCCTTATACTGCTCGTCTTCAGAGATGGTTTTTTCCTTTTTGAGATCTTTGATCGTCTCGTTGACGTCACGCCGAATGTTTCTGACTGCAACCTTGGATTCCTCCGCCAATTTCTTCACGATCTTGACCAGTTCACGCCTCCGTTCGGCTGTCAGGACAGGAATATTGATCCGAATGACTTTTCCGTCGTTCATGGGTGTCAAGCCCAGTTCCGACTTGAGGATCGCCTTTTCAATTTCACCGATGATACTGGTGTCCCATGGCTGAATCATGATTGATCGCGGTTCGGGGACTGTCATGGTTGCCAGCTGGTTTAGAAGTGTCGGCGTTCCATAGTACTCGACCCTGATGCCGTCCACCAGAGAAACGGAAGCCCTGCCGGTCCTCAACCGCCTGAACTCGTTCTGCAGGGTTTCAAGTGCCTTGTTCATTCTATCTTGTGCGTCTTCATAGACTTCATTCAGCATAACCGAGTCCCTCTACAACAGTACCAATAGTTTTCCCCAGCAGGACTTTCTTGATATTCCCCTTTTCTCTGAGACTGAAGACCACTATCGGTGTGTTCTGATCCCTGGCAAGGGAAATCGCCGTGGCGTCCATGACCTTCAGATTTTTCCGGAGGACATCCGAGAAGCTGATGCGCTCATATTTTACAGCATGAGGATCTTTCTCGGGATCGGAATTGTAGACTCCGTCAACCTTGGTAGCTTTCATGACAATTTCGGCGCCGATCTCGACGGCGCGCAGAGCGGCCGTTGTATCTGTTGTGAAGAAGGGAAGGCCGGTTCCGGCAGCGAAGATCACAACACGCCCCTTCTCGAGATGGCGGATAGCCCTTCGTCTGATATAGGGTTCGGCCACTTCCTTCATGTCGATGGCCGAGAGGACCCTCGTGTGGACTCCATGTTTCTCCAATGCCTGCTGAAGAGCCAGGCCGTTCATCACGGTAGCGAGCATTCCCATATAGTCGGCGGTGGCACGGTCCATTCCTCGAGATGCAGCGGAGACGCCACGAAAGATGTTTCCCCCACCAATCACAATTGCAATTTGTACTCCCATTTGGTGGACTTCCCGGACTTCCTCGGCGATGTTTACGAGTACAGCGGGGTCAATCCCGTACAAGCCCTCTCCCATCAAGGCCTCACCACTGAGTTTGAGAAGAATGCGCCGGTACCTGGGTCTTTCTTCCAGGCTCATGGGGTGCCCTATTCCATGCCCAATTGGAAACGGGCGAACCGGCGAATCATGATCTTCTCACCAATTTTTGCCACGAGTTCATTGAGATAATCCTGGATGGTCTTTTCAGGCTCCTTCACGTAGCTCTGTTCGAGGAGGACGGACTCCTCGTAAAACCTGCGCATCTTGCCCTCTACCATTTTTTCGAGTATGTTTTCCGGCTTGCCCGACTCGCGTGCCTGAGCCAAACAAATGGATCGTTCCCGGTCAACGATATCCTGGGGGATGTCCTCCCGCGCAATCCCCAGGGGATTAGTGGCGGCGATGTGCATTCCAAGATTCCTCACAAATTCGATGAAGTCCTCGCTCTTTGCCGCAAAGTCCGTTTCACAGTTGACTTCGACTAGGACACCAATCCGTCCTCCTCCATGAATATAGGCATGGATCACACCCTCCATCGCCTCCCTGCCGGCACGTTTCAACGCCTTGGCCAGGCCCTTCTGCCTCAGAAGATCAACGGCCTTTTCCATGTCTGCGCCAGTATCCTGCAGGGCTTTCTTGCAGTCCATCATGCCCGCATTCGTCTTGTCTCTCAATTCCTTAACCATTGCTGCTGTAATTTCCAAGGAAATCCTCCTTCCTCGCGGAAAAACCGCTGCTCTTCCGCATGGATCATCTATCGGTTCGGTATAGTCTCTGTCGCTTCCCGCCAGAACTCTTCACATGGCGGATAGGCCGTCCTGCGAAGGAGGCCCGGCCCATGAGACTCATATCGGATGGGCCTCAGGAAGAACGCGGAGAAGCGGAGGTTTCTCAGGAACATCGAGTCCGCCACCCTCCCAGGAGACAATTGACACCACTGTCACAAGGTAGAAACGGGGTGATCGCGGTCGTCTAACGGATATCACCCGAAAAATCCCATACAAAAAGGGTCGCGGATTGACGACCCCTATTTGCATTCTGTTCAACAGCCCTGATCAGTTCTCTTCAGATTCGGATCCCTGCACCGGGTTGACAATTTCCACAATCGGCCCGCTCTCCTCCTCCCTGAGGAGGTGCCCAGCGGGCACTTCTTCCAGGGAAATCTCCTCTTTGTCCTGGGATGCCTGATTCATCTCCTCGTATTTCTGCCTACCCTCAATACAGGCATCGGCGATCTTCGAGGAGATAAGTCGAACCGCGCGGATCGCATCGTCGTTGCCTGGGATCAAATAGTCGATCACGTCAGGGTCGCAATTGGTATCTACTACCGCAACAACCGGAATGCCCAATCGATTGGCCTCCGCAACGGCGATGTTCTCCCTCTGAGTATCCACTACAAAAAGGGCGCCGGGCAGTCGGGTCATCTCCTTGATCCCGCCAAGGTTCTTTTCCAGCTTTTCGCGCTCATTCTGAAGCTGAAGAACCTCCTTCTTGGGAAAACGATTGATGCTTCCGTCCTGAATCATGGAATCAAGTTCCTTGAGTCTGTCAACTCGCAGCTTGATGGTTTTGAAATTGGTGAGCATGCCACCCAGCCAACGCTGGTTGACAAAGTACATTCCGCATCGTTTGGCTTCTTCCTGGATCGTGTCCCGAGCCTGTTGCTTGGTCCCGACAAAGAGAACGCTCTCTCCGGCTGCAGCAGTATCGACGACGAACTGGTACGCCCTGTTGAAAAGCCTGACGGTGCGTTGAAGATCAATGATGTAAATTCCGTTACGTGCACCAAAGATGAACGGTTTCATCTTTGGGTTCCAACGTCGGGTTTGATGTCCGAAATGAACCCCGGCCTCCAAAAGTTGCTTCATACCCACAACGGCCATTGCTTCCTCCTTCTGGTTGGTGCCTCCACCCCTCCCGGCCCCTTCCTTCATCGTGGAAAAGGCACCAAAAGGTCAAGGGGTGTGCGATTTGTGTAAATCGAATCTTTCTATCATGCGAGAGAGAAATGAGGCAACAGGAAAAGCAAAAAGTGTGTCTTGCGTATGCTGCAAGTGTCAGAAAAAATCATGGGAGGGGAACCCTTTTCCGAATCCATATTACCATGCTGTTTGTGAGCCTGGAATGAGAATGGAATGATCAGGCCGTGTTTATCCGACCGAATGGGAAAAGGAGCCGTTTTCAAAGCATTCACCCTTCACAATCCCTATAAAGTACGTTATCTTGACCGGCAATTCCAGGGGGGCTTTCTGAATGATTTCAAGGGAGAGTTCAATGAGGAGGGGGATGCGATGCAAACCATGTTTTGGAGACGGCTCAGATTAGTCATACCCATGGTTTTCGTTTTTGTCATGGGAGTCCGATTAGTTGACTGCAAAGCCGACAAGCCCGTGGTTTTGGGACTCGACGAGTTGATTCAGATGGCCATCGAATCGAGTTCCCGGCTTAAGGAGGTTGAAAAGGACCTCATCGCCGCAGAGAGCGATCTCGGTCAGGCGAAGGCCGGCCAATGGGCTCAACTGGATGTCATCGGAACTGCGGGGCCGGTGGAGGATGCCGACAGACCCTACGTCCAGATTAGTCCCAGAATTTCACCGGAAGGATTTTTGACGGGCCGTTTGAGGGATCAGGACGATGACGACATCGGTATTTTTGGAAGACTTGATTTTGCATTGGTCCAGCCTTTGTTCACTTTTGGAAAGATCTCCAACCGCAAGAAGGCAGCAGTTCATGGTGTACAGGCTCAGAAGGCCGCCAGGGAAAACACCCGGGGTGAGGTCATTTTGAACGTCAAGCAGCTCTACTACGGCCTCATCGTTGCACAACAGGGGAAAGGGGCTGCCGAGGATGCGGAGGGGTTTGTCCGGGATGCGAAGCATCGCATTCAGAGATTGCTCGAGCTGAAATCAACCAATGTGGAGGAGACGGATCTCTATCGCATTGAAGCCCTTGAGTCTCAGATCAAGCAGTTCAGGGCCAAAGCCGAGTCAGGATGGCAGGTCGCTTATATGGCTTTGAAAAAGGCCATTGGTCTTCCCGACCACCAAGAGTTTCAATTGGACCGGCGAGAGCTCCCTAAGGATTCAAACGGTCTTCGCGAGATCCAGGAAACGTACATCCAGCAGGCGATGGAAAGGCGGCCGGATCTCGAGCAGCTTGAAGAGGGAATTGCAGCCAAGCAGGCTCTCTACCTTGCAGCCAGGGCGGACCTGTTTCCGACTTTCTACGTTGCTGCCATCGGGTCCCTTGCGGGTGCTCCCGGAAGAGAGCGGCTGGATATTTCCTATTTCCCCGATGAATTCAACCATGCCTATGCGGGGGTGGTTCTTGGAAGTCATTGGCACTTTGACTTCGGCATCGGTACCAATAAGATGAAGAAGGCGAAGGCTGAGTATGAGAGACTTCTCCACACAAAGGAACATGCCGAGAAAAATATCCCTGTCCAGGTGACCAAGTTTTACCAGGACGCCGTGGAAGCCAGAGAATCGTATGAAGCATACGAGAAGGGATCTGTGGCGGCACGCAAGTGGGTAGTATCGGCATTCGCTAATTTTGACTTTGGAATTGGGACGGCGAGGGATCTCTTTGATGCCATTGATCGGTACGGCAAAAATCAGGGTGAGTATTTGCTGGCACTGTTCAATTACAATATCGCTCTGGCCAACCTGAGCAATGCTGTCGCGGAGTATCGCGCAGGCGATCGGTAGAAAGGGATGGAGCTGCTCTTCGCAAGTGGAAAGGGAGATTTCGATTTCAAGCAACGATTTCCTAGAGTTATCCAGAGGAGCAGTATTTTCTCAATAAGTAGGTCGAGATTCCAATCCTGACATCCTTTGCGCCAAGATGTCGGGTATGGAAACCCGACCTACGACGCGGTTGTTACCTGGACTTATTGAGAAGTTACAAGGAGCACGGGAATTGCGAGACCGCAGAAAAGGCATTTTACCTGCCTTGCCATGGGTAAGGAAGATGAAATGCCTCAGGCTCATTATTAAGAACTGGAGGCGAGGTTTCTAGCAATATATGAGAATTCTTAAGAAACTTTTGCAAATGTGGGTGGCTTGGGTTTTGTCCAGGCCATGTGTTGCTATTGGCCTGGCTGTTGCTCTGGCACTGGCCTCATTGTGGCTTACTGCGGCCAGGCTTGAGGTGAAGACGGACCAGTTGTCCCTAATCTCCAAGAATCATCCTCTCATTCCTCTCACAGAGAGACTTGAACCGTTTAATTTCGACGGTGAGACGGGCTTCACGGTCGTCATCAGGGCTCCTTCGCCTCAAAGGGCCGTCGCGTTTGCCAGGAGCCTGGAGAGACGCATCCTGGATCATCCCGGTCGATTTCAAGAGGTGTTCTATCGCATTGATCCCGATCAGTTCAGGAAGTGGGCGCTCCTCTATCAGGACCATGAGGATCTCCTGAAGATCCGGGAGATCCTTGAAAGCAAGTCGGCTCTGATTCATGCATTCGTCCATGAGCCTAATATCATATCTTTCTTGAAGCTCATTAACAAGGAAATGTCATCACGCATGATCGGGGAACTCTTTACGGGCTTTCTCGATGAGGATATGGCGGAGAAGGACAAGGCTGATAATGATGAACCCATGGACATGGGAGTCCTCATCGAGACACTGCAGGGGCTCTCATCCTTTTTGAAAGGGTCGAACGAGTATCATTCACCCTGGTCATCTTTTTTTCAGGGCCGTTCTGTAGGTCTGGAGCTGGAAGGGTATTTCTGGGAGGCCGACAGGGAATTCCTGATTATGACAGTGATACCCGTGAAGGAAAAAGACGGGTTTGCCTTTGAATCCAACTGCCTGGAATGTCTGCGCAATCTGATCCGAGAGACTCAGTCTGAGTTGGGAGATGTGCAGGTGGGTGTGACAGGGCAGGAGGCCCTCAACACCGACGAAATGCTGACAGTTTCCGGGGACATGGCCAGAGCGACCTGGGCGTCGCTTCTTGGTGTCCTGGTGCTCATGTTGGTATTCTTGCGCAGCCTCAGGCGACCGCTCATGGAGCTTTTTTCACTGGGAACGGGTCTATGTTGGACCTTTGGGTGGACAACCCTGTTCATCGGTCACGTGAATATCCTTTCTATTGTCTTTGCCCCGCTCCTCTGTGGCCTCGGAGTAGACTACGGAATCCACTGGTTTGCCAGGATGGAAGAGGAAGAAAAGAAGAACGGAGTCTCCGCAGCCACGATCATCCGTCGTGTTGTGGATCGTTCCGGACCGGGTATTTTCATTGCTGGGATCAGTACCTCTCTCTCCCTCCTGCCTTTTGTTCTCACAGGATTCAGAGGACTCATGGAACTGGGGTTGATTACAGGCATGGGAATACTATTGACCCTCTTGGCGGATTTCACTCTGCTGCCCGCACTCAGCGTGATTTTCGCTCGAGCACGTGCCCAAAAACATCAAGCTCTCCAGGATGTTGTAGAGAAAGATGTCCTGCGTCTTTCTTCCAGGATGGCTGCAGTTGTTTTGATTCTGACGGGAGTGCTCTGTGTGTTCAGCTTCATCAAGGCCAGAGAAGTGAGCTTCGACTTGAATCCTCTGCGGCTTCAGGCATCCAATGCAGAGGCAGTCGTATGGGAAAAGCTGCTCCTGGAGAAATCCAAACGTTCTCCGCTTTCAGCTGCGGTTTTTGCTTATTCGCCCGAGGATGTGC
>JAAYUJ010000601.1 GCA_012517775.1 Deltaproteobacteria bacterium | reverse complement strand
AGGTCGTTCCTGCTGGCACCCGTCGGAAAACGGCCCTGGGTGTAGAAGACGTGTTCACGAAAAGTGCGTCTCAAGGCTTGGAGGCTCATGTCTGAACGGCCGCCGACGCAAACATCTTCTGCTGACTTCTTGGATTTGGCTTTCTTGACCATCTTGTGACTCCATCATGTGGATGTCATATAAAATCAAAGCCTATTGCGAACATGCAGACAGGCCATTCGACAAGGATCGTCTCGGACCTGGAACGGGCCCGATGATCCATAACAGGTCCGTCTCAGAATCCTCCCCTGCGGTAGATATAATCCGCCAGGTCCGCCACACGGCAGGAGTATCCCCATTCGTTGTCATACCAGCAGACGACCTTGGCCATGTTGCCGGCCAAAACCTGGGTAAAATCAATGTCCACGATGGAGGAATGGGGGTTCCCCTTGAAGTCGCTGGAGACAAGAGGCTCTTCCGAACAGTCCAGGATCCCCTTCAGTTCCTTTCCGGCAGAGTCCTTCAAGACAGATCTCAGGGTTTCGGTGTCCGTCTCTTTTTCAAGAACGGCTGTAAAATCGACCACCGAAACAGTTGGCGTCGGGACTCTCAGGGAGTAGCCGTCGAACCTGCCCTCCATTCCAGGAATGACGAGCGCCAGGGCTTTCGCTGCTCCCGTTGTCGTGGGTATGATGTTCTGGGCCGCCGCTCTCGCCCTGCGGGGGTCCTTGTGCGGCAGATCAAGGATTCTCTGGTCGTTGGTATATGAGTGGACAGTGGTCATAAATCCCTTGTGAATGCCAAAGCGCTCGTGGATGACCTTTACCGGCGGAGCCAGACAATTGGTCGTGCATGAGGCGTTGGAGACAATCCGGTGCTTTTCCGGATCGTACTGTTCGTGGTTCACCCCCATGACGATGGTTTGATCGACTTGCTTGGCGGGCGCCGAAATAATGACTTTCCTGGCGCCGGCTTCCATGTGAGCAGCAGCCTTGGGGCCCGTGGTGAAGATTCCCGTGGACTCCACCACCAGATCCACCCCCATTTCATCCCAGGGAATCCTGGCTGGCTCCCGTTCTGAGAAGGACCTGATGGCGGAACCATTGACCACCAGGTCATCCCCCTTTGCCTCCACTGTTCCTGAAAACAACCCATAGTTCGTGTCGTGTTTGAAGAGACGAGCGTTGGTCTGTACGTCAAACAGGTCATTGATCGCTACAACCTGCAGTGTATCCGGGTGTCGCTCCAAAGCCGCCTTGATGAACTGGCGACCGATCCTACCGAAGCCGTTTATTCCAATTCTCAGCATGGCGGTTCCTTTCCTCGCTAATTCTCGTCTATACGGTAGCGGTCAGCCACGAGCAGCTCAAAATCGCCTCGAAGCGTCTGATGCATCCTGGCGTTCTCGAGAGCCAGGCCGCTCAGGCGCGCCATGGCCTCAAGGAACCGCATCTCCTCCTGGTCGAAACGGCGAACCTCACCGGCGTAGATCCTGAGGACCCCCACACAAGCTCCTTCCGCGGTCAGTGGGGCAACCAGCACCGAGTAGATGCCTTCCTGCTTCGCCTTTTCAGGATACTGAAACCGTGGGTCCGACTGAGCGTTTTCCAGGTAAACCGTTTTGCCCTCCATGGCCTCTCTGTCCAGGGCCGACTCTTCGATGAGAACCGGACCCTTGCGGATGTACCCTTCGCTGAGGCCCGTGGAACAGCCAAGGATCAGTCTCTTCCGCCTGCGGTCCAGCAGCCGGAGGCTGCACGCCTTCGCTCCCACGGCTTTCACCGTCGATTCGACAATGTTTTTCATGACTGCGTCATGGTCGAGGGACCCAACGATTCTCTCCAATGCCTCGCACAGCGCCTCAAAAAAATCCTGGTTCACTTTCATGGATTGCTCCTTTCAGCTAACTTGCCGTCACAGGCAGAGGAAATTCGGCCTGATGACCGATCTGCGAGGGGGTTGTGTTTGGGTAGTTTTTCGTATTGCACACCCATGCCCCGTTGGGGCACTAACAAGAACAAGAAACACAATATCTTACCGCAAAGGGCCCAGGGCCCGCAGAGATTTTTCTATGAGATTTCCTTCGCGATCTCGGCCTTTTCAGCGGTTACATGGTACTTTCTCAATGAGTAGGTCGGGATTCAAATCCCGACAGCCTTAGCGCCATGGTGTCGGGTATAGAAACCCGACTTACAAAGCGATCATTACACTGGACTTATTGAGAAGTTGCGTTACATGGGGAGCCTTCATAGCGAGTATCACAGTATTGAGAAAGTACCTCCGTGCGTCTCAACGCCCCGATTTCTCCACCGCTTCCCGGGCTAACGCCGAAATCCGCGCCCAGTCCCCCTGATCCATTGCCTCTTGCGGGGCGACCCACGAGCCGCCGATGCAGGCGACATTCTTCAGAGCGAGGTAGTCGCGATAGTTGGCCGGGGTAATGCCTCCCGT
>JAAYUJ010000080.1 GCA_012517775.1 Deltaproteobacteria bacterium | reverse complement strand
TTTCCTGAACAGACTCGTAGGCCGCAACATCTTTTGGACTCCGTTATCCAACTGGTTGCCGTCTTCTTGCCGGTATGGCGAAAGGCGGCATTTGAAACCTACTTCCTTTTCAGCACGGCTAGGATTCCGGCGAACTTGAGATCCAGAGCATCCAGGAAGGAAAAACCCTCTTTGATCAGAACGGCACGGAGCTCCTTGCTTTCGAAACGATCCTTGGTGGGGTGGAGCAAGAGATGTCTGGTGATGAAATTCTGGTAGAGGACTGGATAGATCTCTTCCATGTAATAAGTGCCGCCAGCTTTTAGAACCCTTGCGATCTCAGCCACAGCGGCACGCCAATCGAGAACGTGATGGAGGAACCCGAATCCAAATACGGCGTCGAGGGACTCATCCCGATAGGGAAGGTGGGTTGCATCTGCAGTAAGGAGGGAAATGCGGTTCCTCGCATCCGCACTGAGGTAGGACTTCGCCCTGCGGATCATGTCGAAATCCAGATCAGAAGCATGGAGGGTCGCAGGGTGAAATTCCCTGAGGATCAGACCGGCACCGGCACCGCGACCTGAACCTATCTCAAGGATTGTGCCCCCCGGCCTCAACGGCATTTTGCTTCTCATCCAGCGAATCTCGATCTCCTGCTCCATGACCCGCAGTGGATTATTCACCACCCAGCGTTCAGCCCAGTTGAGCTTCATCAGAGGCCCCCAGCGATTTGACACCGATGTGGATTACGGCAATGCCGTTCGTTAGATGACGATAGATCACGTCTTGGAAGCCGATTTCCTCAAGTTGCTTCTTGAGCTGCGGAGGATCAGGAAAGAGCCGGATTGATTCGGGCAGGTAGGTGTATGCGTGTCGGCATCCGGCAAGAAAGCTGCCCAGAGCCGGCATGATGTGAAAAGAATAGAAGTCGTAGAGCGCGCGAAACCAGGGAGTGACCGGTTCGGAAAATTCCAGGCACATGAGCTTGCCGCCGGGTTTCAAGACCCGGTGCATTTCCCGAAATCCGGCATCCATGCGGGTGAGGTTACGAATCCCAAAACCAACCATGGCGGCGTCGAAACTGTTGTCAGCGAAGGAGATTCTCTCAGCGTCCCCCTGAACATAACGGATCGAATCCCCGTAGCCGGCATTGATGACCTTCGGCCTCCCCGTAACCATCATGGCCCAGTTGATATCGTAGAGTACAATACTGCCCCCCGGGCCGAGACATCTGGCCGCAAGAAGGGAAAGGTCCGCCGTACCTCCGCAAACATCGATGACCCTCTGTCCTTCTTGAAGATCCATCATCCTCACGGCAATGTGCTTCCAGAGATAATGGATGCCAAAACTGAGGAGGGTGTTCATGAAGTCGTACTTATGGGCCACTGAATTGAAGTGGCGCCTTACCCAGTGCACCTTGTCCTCTTCCGGGACCTGGATGAATCCGAAATCGACAATTCCCCCTTGCCTTCTCTGGTCCTGGAAGGTTGGCCGGGTTGTTGTTCTGTCAGCTGATCTCATGAATTCTCCCGGAACACTGATCAGGATGCTGAGCCGGATTTTCGGTAAGCTGGCCTGTTATCGCCGGCACTCGATGATTGACGGGAGCCCCCTCGCCGGTCATATCACCTCGCCGGTGATCTTCCGGAATGGAAACCTCGGGCTCCAAGCTGGTCTCTGGTTGAATTTGAGGTGACTCTATTGAATTCTAACGGGAGAGGATGGCGGTTTCAAAGATCCGTCTCAGACAGGTTTCACCACAAGTCCGGTTCGAATGCAACGTGTACAGACCTTGATCCGGCGAACCGTGCCGTCCTTGTCTACATGTCTCACCTGCTGGAGATTGGGATACCAAACACGCTTTGTCTTATTGTTGGCATGACTCACGTTGTTTCCCACATGTGGGGTCTTGCCACAGAATTCGCATTGCCTGCTCATGATAGATTCTTCCTTTCTCCAAAACGCTGTGACGAACAAGAGCCGTCGGGCAGCGCAAGCATAGTGCCCCTATGATATCGAAATCCGCAGAGAGGATTATCTAACACAATCGTCTGCGATCAGCAAGGCCTTTTACAGGCGCATTCATGGATTCGATTAGCGATGCTGAGTTACTGTGCCAAGAAGCGGATGGCGGGAGCTTCACGGTCCCTGGGGGCGATTTTTCCGATGCGATAGGCCTGCTCACCCGCAGCTCCGAGAAAGTCGATAATATCCTGCGCTGCTTTGGGATCAACGATCAGCACATAACCGATGCCGTTGTTAAAGACGTGGTACATCTCTTCGTCGGAGATATTCCCATGTTCTTGGAGGAAGCTGAAGATAGGGGGAGTCTTCCAAGATCCCGGGTGGATGATGGCCTGGCAGGTACGGGGCAGTATACGGGGAATATTGTCATGGAGTCCGCCACCGGTGATATGGGCCATTCCGGCGATGCGGAACTGCCGGATGGTCTTGAGGACCGGCTCCACATAAATACGGGTGGGCTCCAGCAACTCCTCCCCCGCACTGCGGCCGCACTCAGGGATGAGGCTGTCCGGTTGCAGCCTCAGTTGCTCCATGACGATGCGCCGGACCAGGCTGTACCCGTTGGAATGAAGTCCACTGGAAGCCAGTCCGATGATCTGATCTCCCACATGAATTGTGGAACCGTCGATGATTTCAGCGTTCTCCACAATACCCACCGTGAAGCCGGCCATGTCGTATTCGTTCTCACCATAGAAGCCGGGCATTTCCGCCGTCTCTCCGCCGATGAGAGCACAGTTGGCTTCCTTACAGCCTGCCACAATCCCGCTGATGATCTGTTCGACGATATCCAGATCCATGGCGGCCATGGCGAGATAGTCCAGAAAAAAGAGCGGTCGCGCTCCCTGAACGATGATGTCATTGACACACATGGCTACCAGGTCGATCCCTATGGTGTCATGACAGTTGGCCCATGAGGCGATTTTCAATTTGGTCCCCACGCCGTCTGTTGATGATACAAGAACCGGGCTGTCCATATCGGTGCAATTGAGAGAGTAAAGCCCTCCAAACCCGCCGATGTCCGTAATTACCCCTCCATGAAAGGTTTTACGAACAAGAGGCTGGATGCGATTGACCAGTTCGTTCGCCTTGTGCAGGTCGACTCCCGCTTCCTTGTAGTGGCTCCTTATCATGATTCTGTGTGTCCCCTCTCGATGGGAAGAGCTGGATTCATCCATGTGCAAAATGTAACGTCTCAATGAGCTCAGACATAGACAACTTCGTAGGTCGGGTTTCCATACCCGAAAGCCTTTGCGGTGCGGCGTCGGGTATGGAAACCCGACCTACAAAGCAGTCGTCACCTGGACTTATTGAGAAGTTACTGCAAAATATGTTAACTGATAGTTTTTTATGATATTTTTTCTCTTTATGTCAAATCATTTGATCATCTGTCCTCATTCCCAATATTCCCTTCGAGGAAACATGCCGGAAAGACCGATCACCCATAGCAGTCCCGCCCACCTTCCAGAAATGGATTACAGGAGAATCATGACCGCCTCCTGTTGTTCAGGGAGGTCTTTTCGTGGTAAAGAATGATCGATGAGGTGAGGAATGTACAGTATTTTCATGCGAAGCATAGGGAAAGCTTTGGTCTATCTATGTACCGTTGGATGGGTGGGCACTCTTGTTCTCGTGCTGGTGCTGTTTCATTTCTGGCTCTTCATGAGACTGCCGGGAAGCTCGAGCCTCGATGTGCGGGAACTCACCATAGAACCGGGAACAGGTGGGGAAAGCATCGCGAGGAGTCTCCATGCCAAGGGTGTAGTGTCGGATCCCCGGCTGTTCTCTCTCATGTGCTGGATGCGGGGTGAAAGCCAAAAACTCAAGGCCGGCGAGTATGCCTTCCTGGCTCTTTCCACCCCCGGCCAGATCCTCGAACAACTGGTCTCGGGCAAGGTCATCCTCCACAAGGTGACCTTCCCTGAAGGCTCCACCGTGCGTGATGTTGCCGAAATTCTGAAGGAAAAGGGCCTTGCGCATCGAGAGGAAATCCTTCGACTGGCTGAGGACACGAACACCATCCAGTCATTGGGAATATTGGCAACGAGTCTTGAGGGTTATCTTTTTCCTGAAACATACCACTTTCAGCGTTCCCAGAACGGCTTGATCATCCTGAAGGCCATGGTGGATCAATTTCGGAAGCATCTGCCCGATGGATGGCAGGAGCGTGCGGAAAAAGCCGGCCTCACACTGCACCAGGTCGTGACCATGGCATCCATGGTCGAGAAGGAAGCGGTCGTCGATGCGGAGCGTCCTGTCATCGCAGCGGTTTTTTTCAATCGATTGAAACGCGGCATGCTTCTCCAGAGCGATCCCACAGCAGTCTACGACATGGCGGATTTCATTGGACCAATCGAATCGGCCCATCTCAAGAGGCAGAGCCCATACAACACTTACGTGATCAAGGGCCTGCCCATTGGCCCCATTTGCAATCCTGGTGCGCAATCCCTGCGGGCTGTGCTGTTTCCGGAAAATGTACCCTATCTTTACTTTGTGAGTAACGATGATGGAACACATCAGTTCTCGGAAAACATCCAGGACCATCATAAAGCGGTCTTCCGCTATCACAGAAAGCTGAAAGCACGCCGTGAAGAGGGGCGGTCGGACGATCAGGGGGAAGCGCCGGCCCGACAATCTGGTGGGGAAGAAGACAGCGAATGGCTGGAGTAGCGGCTGACCCAGGGGCAAAAGGGGCAAAAGACTATGACGGAGGCATCGGGGGAGAGTATCGCGAGTGTGATTTTCGCCGCCGGCAAAGGGAGCAGGATGATCGGCTTCGAAGGGAACAAGACCCTTTTGCCCCTTGTTTCGTCGGGGTCCGTTTATGAAGGCGAGCATCCCATGTTGCTGGAAGTCCTGGCCAATCTTCCCCCGGGCCCCAGGGGGATTGTGGTCAATCACAGGGAGGAGGACGTACGGAGGGTAACGGAAGGCCTTGGTGTTCAGTATCTCCACCAACCGGAAACCAACGGGACCGGAGGAGCATTGCTTGCAGCCCGCCCTTTTCTCCGTTCCGTTGCGGAAGAGATAGTCATCATCACCATGGGAGATGTGCCTCTCATACGCCCCGCAACCTACCGGAGACTTGTGATGGAGCTCTCAGGACGAGACTTTGCCCTTCTTGTGTTTGAACCAACGGACAGGGGTCAATACGGCATGATCGAGATGGATGGAGAGCGGGTCCTTGGAATTGTGGAATGGAAGTACTGGTCTCAGTATCCCGCTGCAAGGCAGGAAATGCTGCACTACTGCAATGCCGGGGTCTACGCCGTCAGACGATCTGTATTGCTCCGATACCTGGAGAAGCTCCTGGGGAGACCCCACGCTGTGCGCAAGGAACGAGGCGGGGAATGGGTTGTCATCAATGAATTCTTTTTGACCGACCTGGTGGAGATGATGAGTGATGACGGCCTGTTATCTGGAATGGTCATCGCTTCGGAAGAGGAAGTCCTGGGAGTCGACACCCCTGAGACTCTTGCAAGGATCCAGTCGATCTATACACGCATGGCCGGATTGCAATAGTCCTTCCATGACTTGCCGGGAGATAATCCAAGAGGGCGGTGCTCCCCTCCCATTACCTCAACTGCGATTCCCGAAGCTCCGGAGAATTGCGTAGTGTAAGCGCATCCTGGTTTCTCATGCGATTGAGGCTGCGGGCGTTTCTCACACGCAGAATGTGCAGGGCCTCGACTCAAGGTGGAAAAGGAGCAGGCATCCACGGAAACGCATTTTCTCAATAATTAGGTCGGGATTCCAATCCCGACAGCCTTTGCGACACGGTGTCGGGTATGGAAACCCGACCTGCAAAGCAGTCGTCACCTGGACTTATTGAGAAGCAACACGGAAATGTGGCATCAGTTCCATGTCAGGAGGATTTTTCCGAAGTGCCGCCCCTGCCGCATCATTTGGTGAGCTTCTTCCACGGCATGAACGGGAAAGATGCTGTCTATGACGGCGTGGACTCTGCCCGATTGCAGGAGAGGAAGAACACGCTGCGTGAACGCAGCAGTGATGCCGGCTTTTTCTTCCAGGGACTGGCTGCGCAGTATGGAGCCGATGATGCGAAGCCTCTTGGCCAGGAGTGGCGCCATATGAATTTCACCTTTGTTTCCGCCCATCAGTCCGATGACGATCAGACGTCCCCGGGATCGCAGCACATCGAGGTTACCGGCCAGGTGAGAGGCTCCCATCCAGTCCAAGACTACATCGACGCCCTCCCCCCGTGTCCACTCGAGAACACGCGCGAAGGTGTCTTCATCCTTATAGTTGATGCCCAGGGCGGCTCCCAGTTCCAGACATCTTGCGATCTTTTCTGGAGTGCTCGCGGAGATGATCGTTTCAATGCCGTTTTCCCGAGCCAGTTGAATAGCGGCGGTGCCGACTCCGCTTGCACCCCCGTGGATGAGCAGGCGCTCTCCGCGCTGCATATGCCCCTCCAGGAATAGATTGGTGAAGGCCGTGAAAAAGACCTCCGCGGCGGCAGCCGCCTCAACAAAGCTCAGCTGCTCCGGAACGGGGACAAGATGGCGTGAAGCGACGGCAACGAGACGACCGTATCCTCCGCCGGCCACTATTCCGAATACACGGTCGCCCACGCCCCAGTCCGCCACATCCGGGGCGGTTTCCACTATGAATCCGGCGAAGTCCAGGCCCATAATGG